>JBBQIU010000866.1:0-2024 GCA_038325245.1 Verrucomicrobiota bacterium | reverse complement strand
CAGGGCGATCGCGGCGACGATGGTGATAGGAAGCGACGCTCGTCCGGGCACGTCCCCGTACCGTAGTCGGGTTTCTCCGAAGGCGCCGACTGTCAATCGTCCACGTGTCGGGTGAACCATGCACCTCCTCGCTGGTTTGGGTTTTTCAGAACACCTTTGAAAGCATCCCGTGGTTCGTCTGGCGGCTCCTGGAGTGCCATCTGAGACCCGCCGGAGCGCGGCCACTCCGGCCGAAGTCATCCCCCGAAGGAGCAGGCTCGGCGGGAGGCTTGGTGCGATCTGTGAACGACCCGTGCGAGTCGCCCGCACGGAGCGTCAGGGCCGCCTGGCCCGTGCCAGCGCCATGACGGTCATGCTCGAACACGGTGAGCGCCAGGGCGGTCGCCATGTCGCAATGGGAATCACCGACCCGTGGGGCCTCGACGGTCGCAGAGCCAGACCTGTACTTCGTCCGTAACCGGGAGATCTCGGTTATGAGCTGCGGCTCGTTCGGGATCCGGATACGGCGGGTGTTGATGCGTGCCCGCAGCGCCTGGAAAGCCGCCGTCTTCGACTGAGCAGTCCACGCGGATATCGACACCACATGGACGCCGCGCTTCGAAAGCTCATGCTGGATCGTCCCCGGCAAATGTTGATCAGATAGGCACCTGCCCCCGTACACCTTCACGATCTCAGCGACCTCATCGAGCACCCGCCCGATAGCCTCCGTTTCCTCATCTCGTGTCCGGCGAAGACGCTTCCTCTTCCCGCCGCCACGCGCGGGAAGCCACCGCTGCGCCCGAGCCACAACCAAACCCTCCGGGTTGTGGATGTCCCTTCCGACGACGGTGAGGGCGAACGGATCAGACGCGAACCCAGGGTCGAGGCCGCAGATCCAGCCGCGACCATCAGCGGGCATCAGCTCGATGTAGTCCTCGACGGCATCGCGGAGCTTCTCGTTCTCGATGAACGCCGCCCCGCCCGACAAGAACTCAGCCAAGTACTCACGGCGGAAATCATCCGGGCCGAGCGCGACCTCCTGCGCCCGCAGAAACTCCTCATCAATCGCCGGGTTCATCTCCGCCGTGGTCGCAAGGAACGCGACCGCCCCCGGAATCTCACCGTTCTTCGCACGCTGATGAAGCTCCGCGAACAGACCATCGGCGGCCAGGGGTGTCGAGGCAATCACCACCCGTCCGTGCGGCCCGAACTGCGCCACCGACGGGGTCAGCGCCGCATAGATCCTGTCCGCGACGCAGGGCCGCCATCCTCGACATCGAGGAAGTGGCCGAACTCATCAAGGCACAGGTACGAGATGGGCCAGCCACGCGCGCCGCGAGCCGTACATGGGAACGCCGCCAGCACCCGGCCACCACGGAACTCGATCTGGTTCGCCGTCACCGACACGATCTCACCGGCCAACGTCGGCGACGCCTTCACCAAAGCGTGAGCGTGATCCAGGAAGATCCGGGCCTGCGCCTGGTTGTTCGCGATACTCACCGCGTACCGCCTCTCTCCCGGGGCGACCAATGCGTCCAGCTCGGGGCAGAGAAGTAGGTTGTGGATCGCGCCCGCCGCCGCACACCTGGTCTTCCCGCCACGACGCCCAGCGGCCGCAATCACCATCCGGTTGTACTCGATTGCCTGAAGAAGCTCGACCTGCCTGGGGTGTGGCCGAACCCCGAGCAGACGATCATCCCGGGCCGCAGCAACAAGGCCTACTTGAGGAGCCGTCACGCCGCCCACCCCCCAAGACCGTGAAGAAGGAGCACATCGCGACCACGACGAAGCACACCGCCATAACCGGCATGACCTTCACCCTCGAAACAGGCGCCTACCTCCTCAGCGAGACCGGCACCCAACGCCTCATCAGGGCGCTTCGAGAAATCGAGACCGACAACCCAGACGCGCTCCTCGTCGCAGCCATGCTCAAAGACAACCTCGCCGGGGAACTCCCAACAGACGTGAGGCTCGGAGACCAGGAGCGGGAAGCAGTCCTCCGCGCTCTCGAAGAGACAATGGGCACCGAGCCGCTCTTGGACGAG
>JBBQIU010000865.1:0-2025 GCA_038325245.1 Verrucomicrobiota bacterium | reverse complement strand
GCTGTTTGGAGGACGCCTGGGGCGATGCGGGTCGCGACGGGGTGGGCGGAGGCGTTTCGAGATTCTGATTCAGGCGCGCGATCTCGGCTTCGAGTTCGGCGATGCGCCGATTCAGAGACTGCGCGCGTTGCGCGAGGGGATCGGATTTTTTGCGAAAAAGGCCCATGCCGCGGTGCCGGGGCTTGGGTTTCAGCGTCGGGCCAGGACCAGGGCGAGGGCGGTGCCCACGGCGAGAACGGCCAGGGCGACGGGCCATGTGAGGGCAAGGCCGAGACGAGCGAGTTCGCCGGGTGACTTGCCCTGAAAGAGCGGGGTGGTTTCGTCGGGGCCACCCGGGTTCCCAGGACCTCCGGCGCCGGACGCCTTCGGGGTGAGAACGGGCCACTTGACCTGGGCGGAGTTCCATTCCATGCGGGCGCTCTCGAGGGTGGTCAGGGCCCGGGTGAGTTCGCCGTGATAGGCTTCGGCGGTCCAGGAGGTCTCATTGAGCGCGGCGACCTTGTCCAGGGCGACCCGAAGATCCGCCAGCGAACGGGACATCTGCTCGGAATCCCGGCGTGCGGACTGTTCGGCTTCGTCAAGGAGGATGGTTCCACGGCTGAGGTGGGCGAGCATCTCCTCGCGGCCCTGTTCGAATTCGATGCGCCGCCGCCGCGCCTCCTCGAGTTGGGCGCGTTCGCGCTCGAGGTCTTCCTGGCGCCGCTTCAGCTCGACCAGGGCCTGTTGTGCCGCGGTGACCTGTTGGCTGATCTCGTCGCGGGATGGCGGTCGGGAGCCAGCGGGGGCTGCAAGAGACGGAGCCGTGCTGCTCGTCCGGCGCAGCCGTTCGTAGTCGGGGTCGACGAAGTCCGAGTGATCCAAATCTCCGCCCATGGGAGGAGCATGCTAGGAGGCGTGGGCGTGAAGTAAAGCGGCGGGTGTTCCGAAGGAGCGTCGGATCGGACTGGCTCTCAGAGGAGCTTTGCCAGCAATTCGTCGTTGGTCTTGTACTTCCGGACGGCGCTCAGGAGGGTCTCCATCGCTTCGATCGGATTGAGATCGACCATCATGCGGCGCAGTTTCCGAACGGCATCAATCTGCTTCGTCGAGAAGAGTTTCTCTTCCTTCCGGGTTCCGCTCTTCGGGATGTCGATGGCGGGGTAGAGGCGGCGATCGGAGAGTTTGCGATCGAGGATCAGCTCCATGTTTCCGGTTCCCTTGAACTCCTGGAAGATGAGTTCATCCATCCGGGAACCCGTATCCACGAGGGCGGTCGCGACAATGGTGAGGGAGCCGCCGTCCTCAATCTTGCGGGCTGCGGCGAACATTTTTCGGGGGATTTCGAGGGCACGGGCATCGACACCGCCGGTCATGGTGCGGCCACTGCCGCCGTGGACGCTGTTGTAGGCCCGGGCAACGCGGGTGATGGAATCGAGAAGAACGAAGACATCCTTGCCGGTTTCGACCATGCGTCGGCAGCGCTCGATAGTGAAGCGGGAGAGGCGGACATGGGTTTCGAGGTCCATGTCATTGGAGGAGGCGACGACCTCGGCTTTTACGGAGCGCTGGAAATCGGTGACTTCCTCGGGCCGCTCATCGATGAGGAGTACGATGACGACGACTTCCGGGTGATTGGTGGCCACGGCGTTGGCCATCTGTTTCAGGATGGTCGTCTTCCCTGTCCGGGGGGGGGCGACAATCAGGCCGCGGGTTCCTTTGCCGACGGGAGTGACAAGATCGATGATGCGCGTCTCGAGAACATCGGATGTGGTTTCCAGCCGGAACTTCTCGATTGGATCAATAGTGGTGAGGTTTTCGAAGCGCACGGATTTGACGAATTCGGAGAAGATCATGCCGTTGACGCGGACGACCTCGCGCAACTGCGGGCTGACGCCGCGGTGCGGGGGTTGAAGGCGCCTATTATTGTTAAGGGTTTATTAATTGTCACGGATTCGTGGTAGACACCTTCTGGTATTAGAATAACTGCGTTCGAGGATGCTTGATTAACAGTGTCTTGTATGGAGTCGTTGACAATCAATAAATCTC
>JBBQIU010000864.1:0-2033 GCA_038325245.1 Verrucomicrobiota bacterium | reverse complement strand
GCGCCTTGCTGCAGACCTCGTAGTCCGCCTTGTAGTTCGGATGAATGTCTTCCCGCACTTCGGCGCCCGCATCGCGCAGCCATCCGGCCGCGGCCTTCACCGCCGCCTGAATCTCAGGCGTCGGGGTGACCATCCCGTTGTCGACGTAGTACGCGACCCGCAGGCCCGGCATCTTCACCGCAGCCGGATCTCCCAATGGCAGGTCGTAACAGAACGCGTCCTCCATGTCCTCACCGCAGATGATGGACATCAGCAGCGCCACATCCTCCACCCGCCGCGCCATCGGCCCCAGTTGCTGCCACGAATCAAACAAGCCCCCGTACCCTGGTACATGACCGGTCCGCGGCGTCCTTCCCGACGTGGGCTTGATCCCCGCGATGCCGTTTGCGTGACAAGGACCGCGGACACTTCCCCCGAGATCGCTCCCAATGTCGAACGCCGCACCGCCCGCCGCCACGATCGCCCCGGCTCCCCCGGAACTCCCCGCCGGCGAATGCGCCAGGTTGTAGGGATTGTAGGTCTGTCCGAAGAGCAGATTGGCCGTGCCCCTCGACCCGCCACCCATCGTGAACTCGGGGGTGTTCGATTTCCCTAATAGGATCGCTCCCGCCGCCCGGACGCGGGCAACCACCGTCGCGTCCTTCGACGGAATGTAGGACGCCCGACCCAATGTTCCGGAGGTGCTCCTTACTCCCGCCGTCTCCAGCGAATCCTTGATCGTGAACGGCACCCCATGAAGCGGCCCCACCTTCGCGCCCTTCGCCAACGCCTCATCGGCAGCCTTCGCCTCCATCAGCGCCCTTTCCGCGCACAAGGTCACCACGGCGTTGATCTTCGGATTCACCTCCTCGATCCGCCGCAGATAGGCCTCCACCGCGTCGACCGCCGTCACCTTCTTCTGCCGGATCGCCGCCGCTAGCTTCGTTGCCGACAGATAGATCAATTCATCGGCCGGATCCCCGGGGCGATCCCCGCCGGACTGCGCCGCCCACACCGGCGTGCCTCGTCCCACGGCGATTGCCCCCAGGGCGACTGCCCCGGCGGCGACAAAATCCCGCCGATCCACCTTCCACCCTCCCTGGCTGCGCTTTGTCGTCGTGTCTGTTGTGTTCATAGGAATGTTTCTGTCCCGTCTACGTGAAGTGCCTCGTTCAGGTTCCAAATGCGGGATGTTCACACTGCCAGCCTGGGTGCCTGCCAACCTCCTGTCATCGCCTCGATCGCCCCCATCACCGCAAACACCACGTCCTCCCGCCACGGACGACCGATGACCTGGATTCCCATCGGCATGCCTTCCGGCGACGTTCCTCCCCGCACCACCCCCGCCGGCCACCCGTTCAGGTTGTAGATGGTTCGGTAACTCGCCGTGGAAGGGTTGGGAGCGCCGTGAAAAGGCGCCCCGTATGCGTGGACCGGACAAATAATAGCGTCGTAAGAACGCATCCAGCCCAGTTGTGTCTTCCGTATTCGATCCTCCTCCTCGAGAAGGAACGTGAACTCGCCCGCCGGAAGTGTCTTTCCCGTCACGCGGCTCTGAACCGTCGGAAACAGCTTCTCCGTTCCGTTGCGCTGCGCGGTCCTCGTGATGTGACTTCCGCCACCCGCACTCCGCGCCTTCAGCATGATCGCGATCCCTTCGGCGATACCCGGCGGAGCGCTTTCTTCGATGGATGCCACCTCACCCGACAAGCGACGAATCACTTCGTGCAGCATCGCTACCGTTTCTGGAATCGGCTGATGATATCCCTCCGAGTCCGAATAGAAGGCGACGCGAAGGTCCTTCAGCTTCACCGCCGCCACCGGCCCCAGCGGGACGTCCACGACGTGGCTGTCCACCATGTCCGAGCCCATGATGACGCGAAGCACCAGGTCCACGTCCTCCACCCGCCTCGCGATCGGTCCGAGTTGCGTTCGCGTGTTGAAGATTCCATGGAGATCCACGATGTGCCCCGTCCTCGGAACGCGGCAGTTGGTCGGCTTGATCCCCGCCACACCGTTGAAGTGGCATGGCGACCGGATACTCCCACCCGTAT
>JBBQIU010000863.1:0-2037 GCA_038325245.1 Verrucomicrobiota bacterium | reverse complement strand
TCCAGGGCGCGTCCTTCAACACAGATAACCGATTACGGAGGAAGGGGATGATGGATTCCCAGGAGTATGCCTCGCCCGTTTTTTCGCCCTTTGGGGGGATGGGTGCACCTGGGAAGGCAATCCCGTCCTTCCAAGTCTCTGCGTTCCCTGCGTTCTATGTGGCAAATCCCTCCCCGTCCGGCGCTCATGTCCGTCGCATTCGCGTGGGCGTGGAGGCCTGCCCGCTTGGATTTTGGCCACAAAGAACGCAGAGAGCGCAGAGAAGGGCACGAGAGAGGCCCGGTTCCTCCGAAGCGGCACGGACACTTCAGCGGCATTGCGAAGAGAAGCTCCATGGTGTTGAGCCGAAAAGACGGAGGAAGAATCGGGGTCCCGAAAGATCCATCGGGCGACCAGGAAGAACACGAACAGCATTTCCAAGGGCCTCATCTCCGCTCGGGGAGGTCACGAATGCGGCCACGTCCTGTTTTTCGCCAAAACCTTCAGGTTCTGCACCTCTGATTCTCGAAGGGCGCGTCCTGAATGGGATCCGGGCCTACGGCTCGTTCCTTGACCCGTTGCGCCAGGGGGCGCCAACCTCCCGAAACCCTCGGTCAGTCACCTTCCAGCAACATGAAGACTCCCTCCACGAAGATTCGTCGCCGCCAGTTCCTGAAAACCTCGGCGGCGGCGGCAGGCGGATTTCTAATCGTTCCGCGCCATGTGATCGCGGGGAGCGGTCAGACGCCGCCTAGCGAACGATTGAACATCGCGGGGATCGGGGTGGGCGGCATGGGGGCGGGGGATATCCAGGCGGTGTCTCGCGACAACAACATTGTCGCTCTGTGCGACGCCGACACGGTGCGCGCCGGCGGTTCCTTCACCAAGTTTCCCGCCGCCCGTCAGTTCCGGGATTTCCGGAAGATGTTCGATGCAATGGAGAAGGAAATCGATGCGGTCGTGGTGGCGACGCCGGACCACACCCATGCGGTGGCGGCGATGGCGGCAATCCGCCGCGGCAAGCACGTCTATTGCGAGAAACCCCTCGCGCATTCCGTGCATGAGGTGAGAGCCCTAATGAAGGCCGCCCAGGACCACAAGGTGGTGACCCAGTTGGGCAATCAGGGACATTCGTACGATTCCATTCGGGACTTCTGCGAGTGGATCTGGTCGGGAGCGATCGGGAACGTCCACACAATCCACTGCGGATGCAATGCCGTGAACTCTGGCCTCGACGCCCTGCCTCGGCTGAAGGAGCAGCATCCGGTGCCCGCGACACTGGATTGGGATCTCTGGCTCGGGCCATCCCCGTGGCGTCCGTATCACCCCGCGTACCTGCCGGGCTCCTGGCGGGGTTGGGTGCCTTTCGGCAACGGCACGGTGGGTGACTGGATCTGTCACGTGGTGGACCCGGTCTTCTGGGCACTGGATCTGGGGTCGCCGACGTCCGTGATTGCGCGGGTGAAGGACTACGATCCCAGGACCCAGGGGGATGCCTATCCCAAGGGGGAAGTGATCACCTTCCAGTTTCCCGCCAAGGGTGATCGCGGGGCGATCACGATGCACTGGTACAGCGGAACAGAACGGATTCCACGACCGCCCCAACTCGATGCCGACGAGAAAGATATCGACACCGGGGCGGTCGTCGATGGGGACAAGGGCACGATCGTTTACGGATCCCACGGCGCGGGCCGAGTCCGGTTGATTCCGGCGGACCGAATGCAGGAATTCCAGCGGCCACCGAAGACGCTTCCGCGGAGGCTCGAGCACCACGACGACTGGGTCCGGGCCATTCGCACCGGAACGAAG
Source organism: Verrucomicrobiota bacterium (assembly GCA_038325245.1). Lineage (GTDB taxonomy): Bacteria > Verrucomicrobiota > Verrucomicrobiia > Limisphaerales > CAIMTB01 > CAIMTB01. Next base: position 249 of record JBBQIU010000863.1, on the reverse strand, counting down.
GCGGGCTCGGATTTCTCCTATGGCGGACCGCTGACGGAGTTAGCGATGCTCGGGGTGATCGCGATCAAGTTCCCGGGACAAATCCTGGAATGGGATGCGAAAGAAGTTCTCTTCCCAAGTTTCCGGGAAGCGAACGCGCACCTGAATCCGCCCTATCGCGACGGATGGAAGCTGTGAGCTGGATTAGTTGAGGTCGATGCAAACGGCTTCGGTCGTGCTGCGGGCGTAGACGCGACCGCCGGTGTAGGT
>JBBQIU010000862.1:0-2054 GCA_038325245.1 Verrucomicrobiota bacterium | reverse complement strand
AGGCTGAGCGCTTCATGCCGCTTGGCGAGGCGTTCCCCCGCCTCATCCGTGACCAGCGGACAGTGGAAAAATCTCGGGGACGACAGCCCCAGCGCCCGATACAGCAGCAACTGGCGCGCCGTCGACCCCAGCAGGTCCGCGCCACGCACGACTTCCGTGATGCCCATCGCCGCGTCATCGGCCACACACGCTAACTGGTAGCTCGGCAAATTATCGCCCCTCCAGACCACGAAATCTCCGAAGTCCCGTCCCGCCCGAAAACACTGCCGGTTGAAACCCCCATCCTCGAATACGATCTCTTCCCCATCTGGAACCTGGAATCGCCATGCCTTGCGAGGTCCGTGCCCGAACGCTCCGGCCGTCCCCGTGCGATCGCGGCAGGTTCCGGGGTAGAGCGGCTCCTCATCCCCGGGGTGCGGCGCCGAAAGCGCCCCCAGGATGTCACGCCTCGAACAGGTGCAGGGAAAGACGTACCCGTCCCGCACGAGCCGGTCGAACGTCGCCCGGTATCCCAGCATTCGTTGACTCTGCACGTACGAGCCGCAGGGCCCTCCGACATCCGGCCCTTCCCCCCACTCCAGTCCGATCCACCGCAAATCCTCCTCGATCGCCGCGACAAACTCCGGCCGGCAGCGGGGCCCATCGAGATCCTCCACGCGGAGAATGAGCTTTCCCCCCGCCCGTCGCGCCCGCTCCTGCGCGATCCAGAACGTGCGGGCATGCCCGAGATGCAGGTAACCCGTCGGCGATGGCGCGATTCTTCCGCGATAACGCTCAGCCCCGGTTGGCATCACATGCGGCACACCCCCTCTCAACACGGGTTCCGCCCCCTCCGCAAGTCCGATTGAGTTCACCCCAGGCTGTCACAAAACCGCGGAAGATCCCGGCTCAGCCACGGCCGAATCCGGTCGCAGCACATCGACGAATCCGCCGGCCGTGGCGGGCCCTCGTAATCGCGGATCGACGTCGGATCGAGCCGGCCACGCAACTCCGGGTGGACCTCCGCCAGCAGGGCCCCAATCTCCCAGCGGGACAGACGCTGCGTACCCGCCACATGGAAGATCCCGGAAGGTCGCGGCCCAGCGGCCTCCTTGCCGAGACTGTTCACCAAATCCCACGTCGCCCGCACAGTGGCCGAAACCGCAATCGGGCACCGGTATTCGTCCGTAAAGAGTTTCAACCGCCGGCCCGCACGGACCGCCCGAAGCATGTCCTCATGGAAGGACCGATCCCCGGTCGGGGACACCCCGTAATTGAGCGTCGTCCTCACGACGATGTGACCCGGGTGCGACAGAACCGTCAGCTCCCCCTCCCGCTTGGTCTCGGCGTAGACTCCCGACGGCCGGGGCTCATCCTCCTCGGTGTACCAACCCTTTCGGCCATCGAAGAGAAGGTCCGTGGAAAAGAAGATCAGCGTCGCCTCGTCGGCCAGATCGGCGAGGCGCCGGGTGACGTCGACGTTGAGCCGACGCGCGAGATCAGGTTCCACTTCGCAACCGGGACTGCGGGTCAATCCAGCACAGTGAATGACGACCTCCGGACGTTCCTCGTGAAACCGCGTCGCCACCTGCGCCTCCTCCGTCAGATCCAGCTCCGCACGGGCCAGGGGAATAACGGCCCATCCCGGAGCGAGCGAATGCGCCTGCCGCGCAAGTTCGGACCCGATGAACCCTCCGGCTCCCGTGATCCAGACCCTTGGGCGACGTTCCACCATCGACGCCTCAATCGATCAGCCGTCGCGTGAGGTCTCCATAAGCGTCGATGCGCCGGTCCCTCAAGAACGGCCAGTGCGTCCGCGTCACATCGACTTTCGCCAGGTCCACCGGCACCAGCAGGTTCTCGGCCTGATTCACTGAGGCCTTTCCCAGGATCTCACCACTCGTTCCCGCCACGAAGCTCCGTCCCCAGAACTCGATCCCGTCCCCGCCGATCGGCTGCTCGAGACCGATCCGGTTCGCCACCGCGACATAGCATCCGTTCGCCACCGCGTGGCTGCGCTGGATGATCTCCCAGGCGCCATGTTGCCGGTCGCCGTACTCCGATTTCTCCTTCGG
>JBBQIU010000861.1:0-2061 GCA_038325245.1 Verrucomicrobiota bacterium | reverse complement strand
CCGGAACACGGAGGCGCCAGGCCAACGACCGTGATTCGTGGGGAGCGATCTCGAACGGGAGTTCGGGTTGGGTGTTGCTGAGGGCCGCATCGGCGGATGTCTCGTCCTGAGTGAAGGTGAGCGAGAGTCGGATTTTGCCGGTTTGAGGAACGTCGGATTGGTTGAAGACTTTGACGCTGAACTCGAGCTCGTCGCCTTCGCGGAGGAATCGTGGGGGATTCGGCTGGACCATGATCTCCTTGGCCGTCACGGCGCGGCCGCCGAGGAAGCCGGAGCGAAGGTCCTTGTCATGGGCGAAACCCAAGAAGCGCCACTCTGTGAGTGCCTCGGGAACGGTGAAGGTCACCCGAAGCATGCCGTTGGAGTCCGACGTGAGGTGCGGAAGGAAGAAGGCGGTCTCGTTGAGGTTCCGGCGTGGGGAGACCTGGGCCAGGGCTGGGGGCGGTGGGGAAGCCTCCCCGGGTTGGGCGCCGCCCACGCCGGGGACCTGGGCCTTTTGAAAGGCAAGATCTCCCGATGAGGCCATTTCGGCGTCGGCGAGCATTGCGGGTGCTGCCGCCATGGAAAGATCGACGCCCGAACTGCGGGTCATGAACCTCGGCATCATCCGGCCGACATTCTCGAACTGAAGATCGGACGGGAACTCACGATAGCGCACGTTCGCTTCCTCCCATCGACGACGTTCCAACGCCTGGAAGACTTCAAAGCCAATGTCCTCGTTGCTGAAGCGTGTCGGGCGATACTGCCCGGTGAATCGGGGCCAGAAGTCGAAATTCGCGGGCCAGTGGTGTTCGAGGAACTGATCCAGTGACGCGTCGTAGAGCGTGCCGACCATCTCCGTGGCAGCGCGGAGCGCGGCCTCGGCCTCCGAGGTCCCAGGGCGGGTGGGTTTGATGCGGATCGTCCAGGTCTCCTTTTGGCCGGGTTCGAGTTTGGATCGAAATGTCTCCCACGTGAGGTCGAGTTCCTTGTTCTTCCAGGGCACTTGGATATCCCGGGTGGAAACGTAGGCGCGATTCTCGCGGACCTGGGTAACCGAAACGTTGAATCCACCGCGGAGGGCTTCGGTGACGGCGAGTTGGATTCGCTGTTGGGTGCGCCCGGGCGTTGTCCAGTAACGTTCAAGCGTTCTCTCGCGGTGGCGGATTTCGACGAACGCGCGGCCTGGGTTGTAGCCGGTGCCCCAGACGGCGACGAAATCCCGGCCCGGTTCGATTTCCGAATCCCGGGCCTCGAAGTGATAGGGGACGTTGACGCCGAGGTGTTCAGCGTTGGGATTGAGCACGCGAAGCGGGAGGCGGCTGGTGACTTTCTGACCGAAGCGATCCTGGGCCTCGAGCACGGCCTCGTAGAATCCAGCGGGGAGATCGAAGCGGTTGGTGACGACCCCATTGGTGGCGGTTTGGAACGGTTGACTGGCGATGCTGTCGGCCAGTTTCCAATGAAGCGGATTCGAGAGGTCGACCGTCGCCGCGGCCTGGACCGGGTCCATTTCGTTGTCCGGCACAAGCGCCCGAAGTCGGGGTCGGTGGACGATGGTGGGCTGTTCGAGACGGTGGATCCGAAGTGTACCCGACGCGGGCAGCGGCTGGCCGTCCAGGGACTCGGTGGAGATCCGGATTTCGATGGGCTTTCGGGCTTCCTGCCATTCCGCCGCCTCAAGACGCGCGGTGAGGGCGGCGTAACCGATGGGGATGGTGCGATCCGCGGAGCGGGTCTCGCCGGCGGTTTCGGTGACGTCCACGTGGATGAGGAAATTGAAGATGGGTTCATCCGCCTCCAGGGCGGTCGGATCGGCAAGGGCGCGGAATCGGAATTCGAAGGAGCCGTCGGCGGCGGTTTCGGTGGTTCCGTGTGCGATTTCCTGATCTGCGTCGCGGCCGGGGCCCGGGCGGAAGAATCCCCAATGAATGGGGAACTGCGTCTGGCGGCGGACTCGCCAAGTGACCTTGGCGTGATCGATCGCCGCCCCGGTGTAGGCCAGGGCACGTCCCGTCCCGTGAACGGTTTCATTGAGGCGGGGCGCTTGTTTGGGCGGATCGAAGACGACCTGGAACTTGG
>JBBQIU010000860.1:0-2064 GCA_038325245.1 Verrucomicrobiota bacterium | reverse complement strand
GGCGGCGTCGGAGATGAGTGGGTCTTCGCCCTTGAGATGTTGGTTGAACCAGCGAAAGACGGGGACCTGAAGGTCCTGGGTGTCCTTGTGTGGGCCCGGGGCGATGACGAGCCCGAGTTGGGCGTCGGCATGGTGGAGGCGGTAGAGGTCGCGCGTGGCGGCGTGGACACGCTGGACGCCGTCGAGGGGGAAGATGGTGTCGGAGTCGGTATTGACGATGAGGAGCGGTCTGGGCGCGAGGAGGGCGGTGTGGCGTGCAAAATCCCAGCGATGGGTGTTCACGAAAAACATGCAGTCGCAGTGCCCTTCGACCGTGCCATCGACGACGTGATTCTGGAGATCGGTGATTCCGGCGACCGGCGCGGCGACACGAACGCGATCATCGAGGGCGGCGGTGGTCCAGGAGTAACTGCCGCCGCCGCTGCGTCCGGTGATGCCGATGCGGGAGGGGTCGACCTCAGGGCGGGAGGCGAGGTAGTCGATGGCGCGGATGCTGTTCCAGGCTTCGACCCCTGCGGGGGTATAACCACGGCTGTTCCACCACCATTGGCCGAGGCGATGGGTGCCGTGATGAAGGCCCTCGATTTCGCCCAACTGCAGGGTGTCGATGAGCAGGCAGACGTAGCCATGTTGGGCGAACCAGATGCCATGATGCTGGTAGGCGGTCTTATTGCCGCAACTAACGCCATTGGTGAAGACGCGGGCGTGGCCACAGACGTAGAGGATGGCGGGAAGGGCGTTGGTCTGGTGGCTGGGGCGGTAGAGGTTGGCAGTGACGTACAGGCCGGGCTCGGATTGGAAGTGAAGTCTTTCGACGACGATCCCGGGGGCTTCGAGTTGGCCGGTGACGACGGGTTTGAGATCCGTCCGCTCGGGAAAGGGGCGGAGGCCGAGCATGTCCTGAAGTTCCAGCCGGTAGGTTTCACGACGGGACTGCCATTCGGCGAGCGAGGCAGGGCGGGTGGAGGATTGAATGGCGAGGCGTGCGGTCTCGGCGCGGAAATATTCGGTGAGGGAAGGGTCGGGGGGGATGGCATCCGCGCCGGACAGCGGGAGCATGAGAATCCCCAGGAAGAAGGAGCTAAAGAGTCGGTTCATGGCGGGAAATGGGGTCACAAGACCACCTCGGTGCCGATGCCGGCGTTGGTGAAAATCTCGAGGAGGACCGAGTGGGGGACGCGGCCATCCACGAAGGAGACTTTGTCGACGCCGGCCTGGATGGCGGTGACGGCGGAATCGACCTTGGGGATCATGCCCTTGTCGATGATGCCGGCCTTCTTGAGTTCGGCGACTTCGGCGGTGCGGAGATGGGAAATGACGGACGCGGGATCCTTCGGATCGCGAAGCAGGCCGGGGACGTCGGACATGAAGACGAGGCGCTTGGCCTTGAGCGCGATGGCGGTCATCGCGGCGGCGACGTCGGCGTTGCAGTTGTAGAGTTGGCCATCGAATCCACGGGCGGTGGGACTGATGACGGGCGTGATGCCCTGGGCGATGCAGTCGAGGAGCGGGGTGGTGTTGACCTCGACGACTTCACCGACGAATCCGAGGTCGAGGGGTTGGCCGTCCGGTCCGGGGACATCGATGCGGCGGGCGCGGAAGATGTCGGGGCCGGCGAATCCCTTGGCGAGGCCGCCGAGTTTGTTGATGGTGGCGACGATCTCGGGATTGATCTCGTGGGACAGGACGCTATTCGCGATTTGGACCGTCTTTTCGTCGGTAACGCGCTGGCCCTGGACGAAGCGGGCCTGGAGTCCCGCACGTTCCATGGCGCGGGTGATCGCCTTGCCGCCGCCGTGGACGACGACGGGGTTGATCTCGACGGCTTCGAGAAACACGACATCGCGGGCGACGCCGATGCGGACGACGGGGTCCGGGGAGTCCATGAACGAGCCGCCGTATTTAACGACGAACGTGGCGCCGTTGAAGCGCTGAATGAAGGGCAGGGCTTCGTGCAGCGTGGCGGCCTTGGCGATCAGATCTTGCACGGGCCGATGAAACCGGGTGGGAGCCTGGGGATCAACCGCCGAGGGTCGTGGGATCGGCGACGTTGCCCTTGTTGAA
>JBBQIU010000859.1:0-2073 GCA_038325245.1 Verrucomicrobiota bacterium | reverse complement strand
CGATGCTCAACTGCGCCGTGTCCCCCTCCGTCCAGGGTTCGCGCCGCGCCCGCATCCGATCGATATGCGCCTTGTCCGGCAGGTAACCCCTCGCCTCGGTGCCCAGGAGATACCCCGTCGGCTTTCCAAGACCGAGCCGTTCCGACATTGCCACGATCCGTTCCCTTCCAAGCTGGAGCCCGTAATCGATGAAATAGGCGTTGCTCGACCGTTTGAAGGCACGGTTGAAGTCATAATACCCCGCGGGAGCCGTATCATTGATCGGCCGGGTCTTCGGCCCCATGGGCCAATAGCCCAGGTAGTGCCGCGATTCGAGCGGGTCGAGAATCCCTGCATCAAGCCCAGCCAACGCCACCACCACCTTGAAGATCGATCCCGGCGCGTACGACCCCGACACCGCCCGATTCATCTGCGGCCGCAGCTTCTCATCGCTCAATTCCACATACTCCTCGATCGACATCCGGCCCAGGAATCCATTGGGGTCGAACGCCGGCGCCGAAACCAGCGCGAGCAGATCCCCGTTCCGCACATCCATCACCACCACGGCCCCCCTCGTCACCGACCCCGCAATTCGCGACAGGGCCCTCTCCGACGCCAACTGGATCGGAACATCCAGGGTCAGATGAACGTCCCGTCCCAATTCGGTCGGATGCAGGAACCACTCCTCATGCCGATAGCCCTGGCTGTTCACCCGAAGGGCCTTCACGCCAGCACGTCCACGCAGAACTTCGTCCAGGCGCGATTCGACCCCGGCCACCCCCTGATAGTCGCGCAACCGATACCGAAAGATGAGTTCCTCAGGGTCGTTTTCCGCTTCGTCCGAACGCTGGAGATGTCCCAGGACGTGGGCGGCCAGCCGACCAAACGGATACGAACGCACCGCCTGCACCTCGAGATCGATCCCCGGGATCCCCTGGCATCGCTCGAAAAACAGGGCCATCTGCGCGGAATCCAGGTTCTCAACGATTGGCAGCGGTAGCGCGAGCGCCTGCCGATAGTGACGGAGGAATCCCGCATCGCTTGCTTCCAGGGGCCGCCCCAGACCCAACGCCACCGACTGGACCGTGTTGCTGTAGACGTTGAGTCGCGCCTGCTCCTGCAACTGCAGTCGTTCCTGGTAAGAGAAGCGCCCGCTCTCCCGCTGCGCCCTCGCCTCGCGCAGGACCCGGTTCGTGTACTCATGACGAAACCAAGGCCGCAGCTCCTCAAGGTAGAGATTCACATCGTAGCTGGGCCGGTTCTCCGCCATCGCAAAACCGTTCCGGTCCAGAATCTTCCCGCGCACGGCCGGAACCCGCACCAACCGCACGGACTGCGCCTCTTCCGAACGCGTGTACCGCCCGACAGCCATCACCTGCAACCGCCACAATCCGGCGGTCAGAACCGCCAACCCCACGAACACGACGACGAACAACACACGGAGTTTCGCGTCGTCCTTCTGGAGCTGATCGATGATCAACATGATCCTACGACCTCCCCCGTTTGATCTCCCGATCCCCCCGGTTAGTGTGCATCGCCACCGGCCGATAATTGAAGGAGGCATCGATCCACCCGAAAAACCAGAAGACAACGGGCGTCGCCAAAGCCCCTCCCGCCGCGAGGACCAACCCTTGCCACACCAGCCGCACTCCGAATTCCGGCCCGCCCATTCCCCCAGGCGTCGCGTCCGCGAAAGACGTCGTCGGAGCCGAACCTGTCGCCGTCGCCACCAGCGGCCCGAAGACCCAAAGCAGCGTCAGCGACAGAAACGTCACCGCGACCGTCGCCACCATTCCCAGCGTCGCCTGGGCCCAGACGGAATCGCGCAAAATCAGATCCCTCTTCCGATGGACCAATACGCCCAGGAGAATCAACGGAATCAGGCTCAGGCCAAAAGGCCCCGACGAAAGAGCGTCATAGGAGAGTCCCGCCACGATCGCGACCCCCGCGGTCGTCGGGAGTCCCGTGTTAAACGCCGCATACACCACCAGGGCCGGCAGGGCATCGGGCTGCGCTCCCAACCCCCAACGGGCACTCCAGGGCCCCGCCTGAAGAAAGGCCGTCACCCACGTGACCAGAAGGAGGGAAATGGGG
>JBBQIU010000858.1:0-2085 GCA_038325245.1 Verrucomicrobiota bacterium | reverse complement strand
ACTCCGTCGGCATCGGGTAGATCCCCCATGTTGCGGGGGTTCATAAAGTGATCCATCACCGTCTTGTTATACAGCGTGTAGGTTTCGCTCATGTTCAGGATTCCAAGGCTAGGGATTGTTTGTGGGAAAGGGGTTTCGTTGGGTGAAAGGCGTTGCCGTTCGTGACTTCTCCGTTCGGGTCCGGTTGAGCCGCGGCGGGCGGAATGGCCACGGACTTGAAAACGGTCGGAACTCCGGCCGGCGGGTGTTTCGCCGCGAGGTCGCCAAGGGTGGTGCGACCGAAGACTTCCTTTAGACGGTCCTGTGCCTGCTCGAAGAGGGAGCAGAGCGGGCAGCCTTCGCGTCGTTCGCAGTCGGGTACATCGCTGAGGCAGCGTTGCAGGGCAATCTTGCCGTCGATGGCCTCGATGACCTCGAGGATCGTGATCTGATCGGCGGACCGGGCGAGGGAGAAACCACCGCCCGCGCCGCGTTGCGATCGGAGGATTCCGGCCTTGGCCAGATCTTGGAAGATTTTGGCCAGGAAGCTCTTAGGGATTGTTTCCTCGCGGCTAACGGCGTCGATCATCACCGGTTGACCCGCGGATTGCCGAACCAGGTTCAGCAATCCGAGGACTCCGTATTCGCCTGCTCGCGAGATGTGCATGATTTAATTCAGACTAAAACCGTCTGATTCCTCCTGTTAGTAGCAAGGAAGGTTCGGCTGTCAATCTGCAGTTTTGGTTCACGGCTTCGGACTGAGGAGTTCCCCCACGCGTTTCGGGAAGGGGCACTGGTCGCACAGGGCGTTCGCCTGGCTGCAGAAGTCGCGAACGATCTGGAGCAGGCCCTGCTGAACAGCGGCGGTCTTGCGCAGCGGGAGATCCTCGGCGCCGAACAGCCGGGCCCGGGCGAATTTGAGGGTGGCGTTGTCCTCGCCGGGTGACCAGCGGAGGTACTGTTCCTCAATGCGGCGGAGCGTGGGAGCGGCGTCGCCGGCGTCAGCACGGGCCCAGAGCCAGGGGAGGATGACATTGACGGCGAGATCGTTCAGTCGGCCGGCGCCCAGAATGGGGACCACGTCGGGGAGGGCGCGGGCCGTCAGGGTGTAGTGCCGTCGCCAGAAGCCGTCGGTCTCGGGTCGAAGGGCGTCAAACAGGGCGTGTTCGGGGTGGGTGGCGGACGGGGCGTCTTCGAACCAGTCCTTGAACCATGTCATGAGTCGGGATTCCCACGCGTCATCGGCGAGCCAGGCGGCTGCCAGCGCGAGGCGTCTTTGGGGATGATTGACCGGGCGGACGCCATTCAGGCGCCACAGAAATGGAGGGAGGGCGTGGGGGCGGAGGGCGTCGCGTTCCCGCCACCAAAGGTCCCAGAGCTGGCGGGCGCGCGTGCCCGATTTGGGTTCGGTGGGGAGAAGGCCGCTGAGTCCGAGCAACCGGGCTTCCCAAGCGTCGCGGGGGTTGCGGGCGTGAGTGGGGATGGGGTCGAGAGAGGGGAGGGTCTCGGCGAGGCGCTGCATGGGCCAGGCGTTGTGCTTATAGCCCAGGGCGCGAAACACGCCCTCACGCAATGCCTGAGTCCAGCCGGCCGCGCGACCGCGGGCCCGAAAAACGTGGGCCTTGGTCGTGAGGCGCACGAGTGCGGCCTGTTGAAGAAGGTCACCGATGGATTCCGGGGAAAGGGCTCGGAGGGGCGCAGAGCAATGGCCTGTGAGCCATTTGGAGGGAAGTTCGCCGGCGCCTTCGACCCATTCCCGGAGGTCCTCGATCGGGGAATCGAGCACGTCGCGGAGAACGAGCGTGGGGAGGACCGGGGAGGATTCGGCGGGATCCCAGACGACATGAAGGATCACGTTGCCGTAGGCGGGATTTTGGGCGTGTCCGTGGGACTTCCAACCGGATGAACGGAGATCGATCTAGATATCGCCCGAGGTGGGGTCGGCGGTTCCGATCTGGACCACGGCGCGGAGGAAGTCTGGGCCGGATTCGCGATTCAGGAAGCCTGGGTGGAGGATGCGGACGGATTGGGCGGCCGTGGTGGTGAGTTGATCCCGACGGAGGCGTTGGTGGGCCCAAATTTCCTGGAGCCATTGCTCGGGGGGGG
>JBBQIU010000857.1:0-2091 GCA_038325245.1 Verrucomicrobiota bacterium | reverse complement strand
ATCGGTTATCCGTATTGAAGGACGCGTCCTGAGGAACCGACAGGACGCGCCCTTCGAGAATCAGAGATCCAGAACCTGAAGGTGTTTACCGAGCCTCTGTCGATTCCTTCTCTGCGCTCTCTGCGTTCTCTGTGGCCTAAGCCCCAACGGGCAGGCCTCCAGGCCCACGTGAACGCGATGGACATGAGCGTCGGACGGGGAGGGATTTGCCACAGAGAACGCAGAGAACGCAGAGAATCGGAAGGACTGCTCTAAAGTCGGGTTCCATGGGTGGCGGGCGGATGACGGCACCGAGACGGCGGTTGGCCTTGGCGAAGAACGTGGAACATGTTCGATCCCTGGCGCGAGGTTGGGGTCGTATCCAGTCCCTGGCTTCGGCCTGGGCGGCACGGCGCAACAGACCCAAGATTGTGGCCGCCACGGGATGGCGCATCCGGCAGCGGTCCTCGCCGGCACGGACGTCCAGTCGGTACTGGGTTCCGTTGAAATGAGCCGCGGGCCAATTGTTCCGCAAGACCTTCAACCCACTGCCACTCCAATCTCATCCCTTTTCCACAGGGCAGCCTTGGATGACTGGGGTTGCTTCTTCTCCTTCGCGTCTTCGGGTCTTCGCGTGCGTCCGCACTGAATCGTTCCGGCTTAGACGAACAACGAGGCGGGATCGTCGGAGGCGGCGAGGTTTCGGCCTCCCGCGTGAGCAGGGATCATCTTCCCGTCCTGCCAGCGGCTCAGGCGGTACAGGGTGGCGAAGAGATAATCGGGTGCGGCGCCGCCCTGGCCACCGACCAGTTCACCGCCGCGCCGGACATTGTCCTGCATCCAGGCGGTCTGGCTGAGATGGTACGGGTTTCGCTGAACCTCTCCGACGTGGAACGAACAGGCCGCCATGAGATCGGCCACGTCGCGGGCTGAGCTTTCGACCATGAGGTTGGGGGTGGGCATCTGGCCCCAAAACTCGGTTTCGACGACGAAACAGGATGACTTCTCAGGGGGCAGGGTAAGCAGGGCGTCGATCACCAGGTGGTGGGTGCCGATGTGGGTGCTGTTCCAGTCAAGCACGTGAGGGAAGAAGACGACCCTGGGGCGGTGTTCACGGAGGATGCGGGCGATCGCCTGGACGGAGACCTGCCAGTGCCCGGCATCCGAAGCCCGCGCCTTGGGATTGACCTTCTCGAGGCCACCGGGAGAGGTCGTTATCAGGTCGAATTGAAGGAAGTCACACGCCGCCTGAAGCTCCACGAGCCGTCCCGCCTGGCGTTCCTTCCTGCTGCCCTGGGTGACGGCAACATTGATGATCCGCCAACCGGACTCTCGCAGCAGCCGCAGGGCGAGTCCGCCGATGATGCATTCGTCGTCGGGATGCGGGGAGAACACCAGGACTTTGGGGGCGTCGGATGCGAGCGGCACGCGAGCGCAGGGAGGGAAACCTCCAAGGGGAAGCTTGCGACCGGAATCGCGAAGGTCGGCCGTTTCTTGGACAAGATTCAGGTAGGGCGTCATGGCGTAAGTTCCAAATATTGATCCGCCAGTTTACGGCGGAAGAACGTTTCGCGATCGGGGATGCGTTGACGAAGCTGATGGATGGGCAGGGCGCCATGCTGGAACCGGCGCTTGGGAAAGACGGGGAAATCCGCGCCCACGACCTGCTTGATGCCGCGTCGGATGATCTCCCCCTTGAGGGCGTAGAGTTTCTCGTGATCGCCCCGGGTCAATTCGGCGAAGGGAATGCCTTCGGCGACCTCGACGACATTCGGTCGGGTGAAGGGGCTGAAGCCCTCGAAGCCCAAGTGCCGGGTCGGGGCATAAGTCCGGGCATACGAGCGGCTGAGGCCACCGCTGTAGGTGAGCGAGTGTTTAATTTTTCCGACGCCCCAGCCCTCTTGGTAGAGCATCAGGTTGTTGACGACGGAGCGGATGGTGAGTTCGGGATTTTCCTCGATGGGGTAGTCCTTCAGGTTTTCGTCGCCGCCATCGCCGTCGGCGAGGTGGCGCCAGTCGGGGTAACGTGCGCGCACGCCGCGAAGGAGAGCCAGAAGCATGGTGGCGGCCTCGATGTCGAGCGGCTTGTAGTCCTCGACGATGCGCACCGCC
>JBBQIU010000856.1:0-2092 GCA_038325245.1 Verrucomicrobiota bacterium | reverse complement strand
GAGGTCGCGAATGCGGCCACGTCCTGGTTTTCGCCAAACACCTTCAGGTTCTGGACCTCTGATTCTCGAAGGGCGCGTCCTGGCGTCCTGAGAGCCTGTGGACCCCGTCTTGTACTTCGAGATACAAATCGCAGGGGGTTCGGTGTCTTATCGGTTGAAGTGCCAACGCACACGGACCCCCGGACCGAGCCAGATTGGGCGGCGCACCTCTACGATGAGCGCGCCGCCGAAATGGTTCTGTATGGGCGGGCGCTTGGCCTGAGCCACGCTGAGGCGGAGGATGTCCTCCACGACACGTTCCGGGCGTTGCTTGAACTTCGGGCCTCCCCCCGGCTGCCGCAGCATTACCTGATCCGAACCTTTCGGAACCGCGCACTCAACTATCGGAGAGGGTTGTTCCGCCGCCTGTTGCGGGAGATCGAGTCGAGCCACTGGTTCGAGCGGGAAGCGTCCGAAACGACGGCGGAACGCGCGGCCATGGACGCCCTCGCCCGTCTGCATCCCGACCAGCGCGAAGTGATCGTGCTCAAGCTTTGGCACGCCATGACCTTCGAGGCGATCGGCGAGGTTCTCGGTCTTTCCCCCAACACCGCCGCCGGTCGGTACCGGTATGGTCTGCAGAAAATCCGCTCACGTTTGATGGAGGATTCTCATGAACTCATTGGAGAACCTGGAGGCAGCCCTTCGTGGCTTCCGTCCGCGACAACCGTCCCAGAAGCTTAAGTCAGCCTTGTTCCCCTCGGGCAGGGCGAAAGCCGTACGGCGGCTCAACGCCTTGTTCGGGCCTGGAATCTGGGCCGCCCCCCTGACCGCCACCGCCATGCTCCTGCTGAGCGTCGCCACGGCCTGGCCCCCGACGGCGACCGTCGCCGCCGGCTTATCCCTCAACACCCTTCCGCCCGGTTGGAAGACGACGGCCATGCCTCCCATTGAACAGAACGCTTTGCCCCAGCCGACTTTTCGTTCGACAACCCCGGGCGGCATGACCTCAAGCTTCGGATCTTTGCTGCTTCGGCAGACCAACGTTTTCGCACGATAAGGTATGTCCAATCCCAAGCCAGACGCGAAGGCCAAGTCCGCCCCCGCGCCAACCGGCACCGCACGCAGGTCCAACCCGCCCGTCCCACCCTCCCGGGAAGCGCCGCCCCTGGCGCCGCTCGTCCCCGTGCCGCTCTTTCAACGGCATGACTGGCTGGCGTTTGCCATCACCACCCTTCTTACCCTCGCCGGTTACCTTTGGACGATCGCCCCGGACGTCACCCTCGAAGACTCCGGCGAACTCGCCGTTGCCTCCTATTACGCCGGCGTGCCCCACCCACCGGGTTACCCCGTCTGGACGCTTTACACCTGGCTGTTCACGGTTCTCCTGCCGTTCTCCAACATCGCCTGGCGCGTCGCCGTGTCCTCCGCTGTCGCCGCCGCCCTCTCGTCCGGAATCCTTGCCCTCATGGTTTCGCGGGTCAGCAGTTTCCTCATCGGTTCCGTCGATACCGGCAAGAAGATCGAGGAATCGACGCATCGGGCCATCTGCGTCGTGTCCGCCGCGGCCAGCGGCCTCCTCATCGCCTTCAATGGGTTCATGTGGAGTCAGGCCGTCATCGTCGAGGTCTACACCCTCAGCATCCTGTCCCTCGTCCTCATCTTCGTCCTCCTCCTTCACTACACCTACGCCCCGAACCAGCGCCGCTATCTGTACTGGGCCGCCTTCATGTTCGGCATCGCCTTCACCAACCATCAGACCCTCATCGTCGCCGCCATGGGCATCGAGGTGCTGATCGCCATGGTCAACCGAAAGCTCGGGCGCGACGCTTTCCTCGCCAATTCCGTCTTCTACATCATCGGCTTCATCCTCATGCAGACCGGTGGACTGGAGAGCCTCCGCACCAGCCCGGCCCTCACCCTCATTTTCCACCTCGTCGGCATTGGTTCCATCATCGCCTGCGCCTGGCTTGCCTTTGAAACGAGCGGACTCGGCACCGAAGTCGTCCCCGCCCTGATCTGCGTTGGCATGTTTGCCGCGGGAGCGGCCTTGTACTTCTACATGCCGATCACGTCGGTCACGAATCCACCCCTCAACTGGGGATATCCTCGG
>JBBQIU010000855.1:0-2097 GCA_038325245.1 Verrucomicrobiota bacterium | reverse complement strand
GCCGTGTTGGTGGGTGTCGGCGAGGTGTCCGTCACTCATGCCATCGAGAAGGCCAGGGAGAGCGCGGGTCTTGCGATCTCCTGGATCAAGGAACGCGATTTGGGCGGATGAAACAAAAGGCCGTGGGGCCGGAGGCTGGAGAGACGCCGGCGGACCTCTATGCGGCGTGATTCCACCCGGCCTCGCCGGATCTGAGCCGATTCACCTTGTGTCGGCATTTAAGGGGGCCTCTGCCCGGGTGGGAGCCGACGTCGGAGAACCGGCGGATCCTGAGAAAGGGGGGGCGGCATGACGTTGGCTTTGGTGGAAAGAAGCGCATTCGACTTCAGTTCGGAGCGGGAGGCACGGTGGCTTGAGTTTGCGGAGAACCGGTTCGGAACGGGCGTGATGCCGGCGGAGCGCCTGGAGGGGTTGATGAAGGGCGGCGCGGTCACCCACCTGCTGGTGTGTCGTGACGAAGAGGATGGGAATCGGGAGGCGGGCGTGGCCCTGATGTATCTTGAGCCGGTCCGCATGGCGCATTATTACTATGCCTTCTACGATCTCCGGCATTCGAACCGCAGGCTTGGACTGTTCCTCATGACGGCGGCGGTCGAGTACTTCAGCCGGGCGGGCTTCGGTCATTTGTACCTGGGGACGTGCTACTCGGAGCGGGCCTTGTACAAGACCCAGTTTGACGGGGTGGAATTCCATGACGGGCTGGGTTGGTCCCCCAACCTGGATCAGTTGAAGTTTATGGTCCGTCGGGACGAGAACGCACGTCACCTGCTCGAGGAGCCTGAATTCCTGGCATGGCACGGTGGGTTCGAGGGGCTGGTTCGACGCTCCGGGGTCAGCACCCCAGCTCGGGAAGTGGTCACGCCGCCGGCACCGGGAAGTCACTGAGGCAGGGATTGACGACCGGACGATGCGGGGTGACTACAATGCTCCCGTGAAGCAAACCGGTTCCAAGCGGCAGAGGTGTTCCGGGAGGAAGGGGCCGGGATTCACGCTGATCGAACTGCTCGTGGTCATCGCGATCATCGCGAGTCTGGCTTCGATGCTTCTCCCGGCCTTGAGCAAGGCCAAGGGCAAGGCCCACCAGACCGCATGCCTGAACAATCTCAAGCAGATCGGCCTCGCCACGAAGCTGTACGCGGGGGATTCGGACGATTGGCTGCCGCCCATCCAGGCGCAGTTGCCGGGAGGGGGCGGGGAGTCCAGTTGGCGGGCGCACCTGTATGGTTACGTCGGGCAAACGGCGCGGATCTACGATTGCCCGGCGGAGAAGGTGGACGTATACGCCAATGCCAAGCCTTCCGGGCTCAATCGCAAGGCGAGTCCGTGGGTGCTCGGGCAGTTCACGGCGGGAGAGGTGGATATCCCGAGCGGGATTGGCGCCGTAAATGTTCATTGGATGCTTGGAGGAGCCCAACCTCCGTTTGGACGGCCCCAAGGCTATGAAAACAACCAGTGCCGGGAATCCATGATCGAGGCGCCTTCGCTGCTCCTCCTGGCCGGGGACGGTCACAGCGACGTCTTCGGGGTGTGGCCGCAGGACCGGTGGTGGATCTGGAAGGAAGTGGGCGGCGCCAACAGCGTGGGCTTCAACCGGCTCGCCCAGGGAGACAAGGGCGCGGTGCGTCACAACCGCCGATCCAACTACGCCCGCGCCGACGGCAGCGCGGGCCTTCTCGATCCGGCCCGCATTCCCTGCAACGCCGATGCCTGCTGGTGGTCGGCCCGGCACGATCCCCATTGAACGCGAAAGCCCTGCGACGAACCGCTCCATGAACCGCACGGCAATGCAAAAGGCCTTCGGCCTCGCGTTCCTTTTCGCCGCGGCCGGATGGCTGCTCTGGCGCCAGGGCTGGGGTCGCCCCGCGCCAGGCGAGAAGGGTTTCTTCTACGACGCGAGCGCGAAGCAGATCTTCGTCGCCGATAGAACCGCTGTTCCGCCGATCCGCGGCGTGGATGGACCTGAGGAGGATGGCTTCCGTGCGGTCGTGTATTCGGTGACAGGAAAGACCGGCGACAAGGCATCGTGGCGTGTCGCGTATTTGGAGAGGTGTTCGCCGGAGTTGAAGGCCAGGATGGAAGCCGCCCAGAAATCGGGGG
>JBBQIU010000854.1:0-2101 GCA_038325245.1 Verrucomicrobiota bacterium | reverse complement strand
GGTCCCGTGGCCCGCACATAACCCGCGCCGGAATCTTCCTTCGTCCCATGGAGTGACAATGATCAGCCTGCGCATCCGCGGAATGATGGGCCTGATCATGGTGCCCGCCTGCGCCTTGCAGGCGCCCACCCGACCCCCGGCAATTCCGGCCGATGTTCTGGACGAGGTGTCTGCCCTCGTGGCGGGGGCGTTGCACGAGCAGCAGGCACCCGGCGTATCGCTGGTGGTGATGAAGGGCGACGACATCGTACTCGCCCGGGGATATGGCCTGGAAACCGTCGAGCGCGCAGATACAGTGACGCCGGCCACGGTGTTCCTTCTGAACTCCATGTCCAAGCAATTCACGGCGGCGCTCATTCTCAAGCTGGCCGAGGAAGGCGGGCTGACCCTCGACGATCCGGTGGCCCGGCATCTTCCCGACTTCACGCATCTGCCGCCCGGCCTGAAGATCCGGCACCTGCTGACCCACACGTCCGGCATGCGTGAGTTCGTCGCGCAGCCTGAACTGTATGCCGTGCTCGGGAAACTGGGCAGCTCCACGGCGGAGTACCTGGCACTCGCCCGTCACGCACCTTCGGACTTCGCGCCGGGGTCGCGATGGTCGTACGCGAACACGAACTACATGATGCTCACGCTGATTGCCGAGCGGGTGACGGGGAGCACCCTGGAGGATGCGCTCGGCACACGGTTCTTTCGCCCCCTTGGGCTGTCGTCAATGCGCGAATGTCGGGGGCACCCTGGCGGGACGCGCGGCGAGGCGCGGGGCCATACCCGGCACGCCGGTGTGTTCGTACCGCACCCGCCCGAGAATTTCCACCTCTTCAGCGGGTTTGGCGGCTACTGCGGCAATGCGGTGGACATGGCTCGGTGGGCCCGGGCACTCGCCACCGGCAGGATCGTGAGCCCGGAGTCATACCAGCAGATGATTACCCCGGCACCGCTCGACCACGGCAAGACGGCGGACTACGGCATGGCCATGGCGCTGGTTTCGCCGGATGGAGTCCGGAGGCTGGGGCACGGCGGTTACGATGGGGGCTTCTCTGCCCAGTCCGCCTACTATCCCGAGGCGGAGATGACGGTCGTCATCATGTTCAACCGCTGGGTCTTCCCCGAACACATTGAGCGCAGGATATCGCGCCGGCTCTTGGGCGTACCGGATGCCACGCTGCACGAGGTCCCCCTGTCCACGGACCTGCGGCAACGGTACGCCGGCAGCTACGACATCGGAATCCTGGGTTCGTATGCGAAGGTGGTCGAGCGCGACAGCAAGCTCTGGTTCGAGTTCGGTCCGCTGCCAACACAGCCGCTCACCTATGTCGGCAACGACGAGTTTGTCCGGGAGGGAGAGCCCTACGGATACCGGCTGTACTTCGGTCCGGACGGCCCGGCCCGGGAGGTCAGAATCCTGGGCATGGGCCTGATGAGCTGGTATGGGGTGCGGCGGTAGTCGTTACGCGGGGGACATCCATAATTCCTGGTGCCCCCGCCGTGAGCCCTTCCCCTCACCCCTCAATCCTCAATCCTCACTCCTCAATCCTCAATCCTCACTCCTCACTCCTCACTCCTCACTCCTCACTCCTCAATCCTGGTCACGGCGTCACCGCCGGCACCCCCTTCTCCCGCACCAGGGCATTGAACGCAGCGACTTCGCGGCCCGCCACCCGCTCCACCCTCTCCCGGAGCGCCGCCCACTCCGCCTCGAGGTCCGTCAGCCGAGCCCGGACCCCGCCGGTCACCGGCCCGTCGGTCCCGTCCACCACCTGCACCAGCGCCTGGAATTGCGCGTTGATCGCGGGGGCGTAGTTCACCACGTCCTGGAATGTCTTGTTCCTGGTATTGACCAGGAACCCCTCCAGCGAGTCGATCTGTTCCACCAGTGCCGTGCCGGCCTTCCTGATCGTGTCGGCCGAGGGGAGGTCCGTGATCCGCGACAGCAGCGCCTGGATCTGGTCTCGCGCGCTCCGCAGTCTTCGCGCGTCGCCCTGGACTTCGTCGATACGCGCATAGACCCGCTCCAGCATTTCCTGCTGACCCTGGAACGCGGCCGCGCTGGTCTCCGCCCGCGGGTCGGCGAGCACCTCGAGCGGACGAACCCGGCTCA
>JBBQIU010000853.1:0-2124 GCA_038325245.1 Verrucomicrobiota bacterium | reverse complement strand
GTGACAGTCTTGCCTGTCGCGAGGAGGGCGGCGCGTTCCGCGGCGTCGAAGGCGACGGACTCATACGTGAACCACCTTGCCTGGGGGAGGCGCGTGGCGATGGCCTGCTGAAGGCGGGCACGGGATGGGGAACTGCTTTGGCCTGCGAGGACGGCGAGGCCGGCGCCTTGCTTTGAGGCCAGTTCGGCGGCGAGGGTGGTCAGGGCGTCGAGGGCGGATTCACGGCTGACGCCGTTGCCGGAGCGAGTGAAGCGGGTGGCGCGGTCGGGGTCGTAGAGCCCGAGGACGGACGCCTGGGCATAGGCGTCGGTGCCGCCGTTGCTGTCGGGGTGGCGGTCATTGCCTTCCACTTTGACGGGGCGTCCGTCGTGCTGTTTGGCGACGAGAGGGATGGCGCCGGTCCGCGTGGGCATGGCCGTCGCGAAGAATTGGGGGACGCCGTGGATGTAACCCTCGGGCTGTTTGCCAAAGGGATAGATTCTTTCCTCGGGCCGGCGGCAGCCGGTAACGCCGAGACCGGCGAGGGCGAGGGAGGCGCCCATCAACTTCACGAAGCTCCGGCGGGAGGGGCCATCGGTGAATTCGCTGGCGCCAACCGGGAACTCGCGGTCAACGAAGGCCTTGAAGTCGGGGGTGTCGGCGAGGTCATCCAGACCCCGCCAGTAACGGACGCCGTTCTCCGGCTCGGGGCAGGGTGGCGGGATGGTCTTCATCGATGGCAGGCGGAGCAGTTCTGGGACGAGTTGATCTTCCAGTCGTGGACGGACTGGGCCATGGCATCCTTGTGAGCCTTGGGGTCCTGGGGCTGCCAGTTCAGGTCATATACCAGCTTGGGATCGCGGAGGAACTCGGCTGGGTTGCGATGACAATCGAGGCAGAAGCTCATGCTGAGGGGCTTGGCATGCTGGACCTCGTCCATCTTGTTGACCATGCCGTGGCAATGGACGCAACTGACGCCACGGTTCACGTGGACGGAATGGTTGAAGTAGACGTAATCGGGGGTCTTGTGGACCTGGACCCAGGGGATGGGTTCGCCGGTGGCGTAGCTGTTGCGGACCAGCTCCAGCTTCGGATCGTTGTTGAGAACGGCATTGTGGCAGTTCATGCACGTCGAAGCCGACGGAACATTGGAGTACCAGGACTTCTCGACGCCGTTATGACAGTAACGGCAGTCGAGCCCGACCTGGTCGACGTGAATGGCGTGCGAGAAGCCGACCGGCTGGGTCGGTTGGTATCCGACCCGGGTGTACTTGGGGGTGAAGTAATACCACACCGCGGCCGAGACCGCCGTGCTGGTGAGAATCGCTCCGGCGATGATCTGACCGGGCAATTTATTGGTCCACCTGGGAAATATGTCGGACATGGGGCGTCGCCGTGCGTTGGGGCCCGGCATTTCACCAGCAAAGCGAAAACCGTGTCAACGAAACGCCCGCTCCGAAGCCGCTCAATCCGCGGCACGCGCGGGGCTCAGGGGCGGGCGAAACGAGGATCGCGATATCGCCGGGCCACTTCTTTAGGAAGCACGGCTCTGCGGGGCAAGCCGGGATTCCAAATTTCTCAAGTTTTGCTTTCTGTTAATGACCTGGATTAGGCGCGTGGTGTTCCCAAGAAAAAAGTGAGTCTTGCGGGATAAATCCTGCCCGGCAATCTCGCGGATGAAATGACGCCCGGGCCCAAGCCAGGAAGGGATGAAGTCTCGCAGACGAAGGGAACGGTAGCCGGACCGGCGGACGTTGAGGCACAGAACATCACCTGCTGGAGCATTCCACTCGACGTTCCCAGCGTGGTGCTCGAAGTGGTCCTGGGTTGGTTGGACCCGACGGAACTGATGCGGGCGGGGCGCTATCATTTCGATCATCATCGGCGGCGCTTTGTCGCTCGGCGCGCAGCGCGGCGGTTGATTCTGGCACGCCTGCTGGGATTGCCGCCCGCAAAAGTGCCCTTTCGGGCGGTGGGATCGGGCAAGCCTGAGGTCGTCTATGGTCATGGCACGCCCTTGCATTTTAGCGCGAGTCACTCCGAGGAACTTGCCGTGCTGGCGGTGTCGAGCCGTGTGCCGATCGGGGTGGATATTGAGATGTATCGCATGGTGGAGGGGAGTCTTTGGGAGGTGCGGCACCTGTT
>JBBQIU010000852.1:0-2126 GCA_038325245.1 Verrucomicrobiota bacterium | reverse complement strand
GGCGATGTGGCCGGAGCGGGGGGATGGGGCGTTCAACGACGGCAGGAGTTGCCAGGAGTTCAGGCTGGGATCGTAGGCGGCGCCGCTGCTGTGGAGTGTGGCGCCGGAGTGTCCGCCCCAAACGATGAAGCGTTGTCCGGTCCAAACGGCCGTGTGACCCGCGCGGGCGGAAGGGGCTCCGGAACTTGGGAGAGACGACCACGTGCCGGGGATCGCGCCGCTGGTGAAGGGTAAACGTGCACCGGTGCTCATTTCACCCAACGTGCCCAGTCCGCCCCAGACGATGAATTGGGAACCGGTCCAGACAGCGGCGGCATTTACACGGGCATCGGGCGCGTCAGAGGTGGGAAGGGGCGTCCATTGTTGGGCGGTGGGGTTGTAGAGGGCGCCGTCAGTGAGCAGTCCGGTGAAATCGCGTCCGCCCCAGATCAGCATGCGGGCGCCGGTCCAGACCGCGGCGTGGCCGTCGCGTCCGGCCGGTGCTTGCAGGGTGGGAAGCGGAGTCCAGGAAAGATTGGCGGGCGAGTAGAAGGAACCGCTTCCGAGGAAACCCGCACCGAACCCGCCCCAGACGATCATTCCCTGCCCCGTCCAGACCGCGGAGTGAGCACGTCGCGGGGCGGGGGGATTGATCTCGGAAATGGGGAACCACTGGTCGAGCTCCGGATCATAGCGGGAGCCCAGATTGGAGAGGTTTCCTCCACCGGCCAACCCGCCCCACACGATCATTCCCTGGCCCGTCCACACAGCAGAGTGGCTCGATCGCGCCGAGGGGCCGCCCGCTTGGCCGTTTCTCCATCCCGCCGCCGGCACGGTGAAGAACGGAACCATACCCTGGGCGATCAACCCGGCATCGGCGGGATCCGTCGACACGACATTGACGCCGGCCGGGATGGTGGCTTTGGCGGCGTTCGAAATGCCGATGAGCGAGGCTTCGAGCAGGTCGAGGCGCGCGGTCAACGCGGTCCATTGTGCGGCGAGGGCGTTGCTGGTGAAGAGCAGTTCCGCCGTGCGGGCTATCGAGGGGCTCAAGCGGGCGTCGGGCACCGTTCCGGAGGTGAGTTCGGAGGCATTGCCGGAGCCGACGAAGGCCCTCAGAGCGTAGGGAACGGCATGGACGGCTTGGCGCGGCGCGAGGTTCTCAGCAGGATCAGCGCTGCCCGATTCGCGGGTGGAAAGTTCGAGCCAGCGTGGTGCGCCGGTAAAGACGGCGTCGCCGAAATCGAGTTCCTCCGTAAAGAGCCCCAGTTGAACGGTCACCGAGGGTTTGACGAGTGTGGGACCGGTCTGGGCTCCTCCGGTGGCACTGTCGAAAAGGCGGAACGTGATCTCGTAGGTTCCGTCCGCGAGCAGACCGTCGGCGACGAGCCGACCCTGGTAGGTGATTGGCGTGGACCACGCCTTGAGAAGGGCGAGCGGCAGCAGTACGGCAAGCAGGGTCGCGCGCAACGTGGAGCGGTAGGTGGACCGCCGGATCATGCCGGATATCCAGGCGACGGGTTCGGTGGTCGCGGTGGTGGCGGCGTCACACGTCATAAGTGGGCTCGCAAACAAGGGGTCTTTCGCCCTCCCAAACCCATTCTGCGGGACAGCCGAATCCCTGGAGGAAACGCCCGCTTGGGTTTTGGTTCTGAGGCCGAGCGTTGAGTAGGTAGAAACAGGAACGTCCTGTCGAGCGCTTAATCCTAATTCGCGATTTTTCTTATCGCGCGACTGCCGTCGCGGTGGTTGTGGCGATCCCCGTTCGCATTGCCTGTCCCTTTGTTGCCCTTTTGAAAGGAAAAGGACGCCGGGCTTTCGCCCGGCGTCCTTCGAATTCGATTCCCTGGCGCGCTAGCGCGCCGGATCACGCCTTATTGGCGTGAGCGGAAGTACCGTGCCGTACCGGCTGGAGTCGTATAAGGACTCGTGGCGCCGGCCACGTCGGTGTAGGGCCCGTTCACGGCAGCCGCACCCTGCAGGTTGCCGGTGTACGTGATCCGTGCATTCGCACCATCACGCGCGATGCCGATGGTCGGGGCGGTCGTGGGCGCCGGCGGTCCGTACCAGTACGCCTGATCCACGATGGTCGCCACGGGGGTGAGTGTGCCGGCCTTGCGCCAGCCGACCTGGCCCCAGTCGCCGCC
>JBBQIU010000851.1:0-2127 GCA_038325245.1 Verrucomicrobiota bacterium | reverse complement strand
TTCCGCCGCCTCTCGGGTCATTCGATTGCAGTACACCGGCACATCTAGTTTCCGGGTCAGAATTCCAAGGCCCCGGATGTGGTCCCCGTGTTCGTGGGTCACCAGGATCCCGGTCAACGTTTCAGGGCTCCGACCGATGCTCGCCAGCCGCTCACGGATTTGCTTCCCGCTGAATCCCCCGTCGATGAGCAACCGGGCTCCCGGCGTCTCCAGGTACGCACAATTCCCCCCGCTACCGCTTCCCAGAATCGTGAATTGCACGGACACGCCCTCAACCTATCGACCGCATCCCCCAGGGTCACCTCCGGACATGCCCTCCCGCATTCATTCCTTTCACCACCGTTGACAGACCCACGCCCCCGCCAGTATCGCCGCCATCCCTGATCCTGCCGTCAAACCCCACACCCGATAGGCCGGGGCCTGTCGCAACCCATACGCGATCGGCAGAAAAACCAGCACGATCGCCAACTGCCCCGCCTCAACACCGAGGTTGAAGCCCACCAGGGCCTGCACAAGATTCGGGCGCGGCAGCCCGAGATCCCGCAGCACACTCGCAGACCCGAATCCATGGATCAGGCGGAGGCCAAAGGCGACCAACCTACCCATGAACCGAAGCCGTCCTGGAGGGTTCCGCTCCGTCGGAACCTGTAGAACCCTAGCCTCAACCCAATCCTCGGCGCCGACGGAGCGGCGCCCTCCATCGCACGGTTCATGGTCCCAATACGTGTCCAAATTTTCGAAAACCTCGCTACCGGGCCAACCCCGGGCTTGAAACGGTCCGCCCGAGTCGGTGAGCTAGCCGGCGCTATGCCACGGGCCCCTCGTCTCCTTGCCGCACTCTCTCTTGGTGGTGCGGCCGTTCTCCTGTCCCCCGCCACCTTCGCCGAGTTGTCCTGGATTTGGGCGTCCAAGGCCGACGCCGAGCGCGTGATGCTGCGCCGGGAATTCACCGTCCCCGCCGGCGTCACGGACGCCACCCTCGTCTTCACCTGCGACAACCGCGCGCGCGTCCTCGTGAATGACCAGGCGGAACTGACGTGCACCGACTGGAACGAACCCACCAAAGCCAACATCACCGCCCTGCTCAAGCCCGGCAGCAACTGGATCCGCGCCGAGGCTGCCAACGAAGGCGGCGCCGCCGGCTTCCTCGCGCGCCTCGCGTTCAAGACCGCCGACGGCAAGGAAACCATCATCGAATCCGACACCACCTGGCAGGCACAGGCCCGCGGCGAGACCGATTGGAAACCCGCCGAGTCGGTCGGCAGCTATGGCGCCGAGCCCTGGGGCAAAGTCCTCGCCTCCGTCGCCGCCGGCACGGCGACGGCCGAGCTAAAGCCCCTCGTGGTTCAACCGTCTGAGATCGGCGCCCTGCCCGGCTTCCGCGTCGAACTCCTGCATACTGTTCCCAAGTCCGAGCAGGGCTCCTGGGTCAGCATGACCGTCGACCCCAAGGGCCGGATCCTCGCGTGTGATCAGTACGGGGGCTTGTACCGGATGGTTCCGACACCGGTCGGGTCCAATAAGACGGCCCCGGTCGAAAAACTTCAGGCCACCGTGGGCGGCGCCCACGGCCTTCTCTACGCCTTCAACAGCCTTTACGTCATGGTCAACGAGCAGGGCGGCGGGCGTCAGGGACTCTGGCGACTGCGAGATACCAACGGCGACGACCAATTCGACGAGGAACGACAGCTCCGCAAAATTCAGGGCGGAGGCGAACACGGTCCCCACGCGATCGTCCTCTCCCCCGACGGCACCTCGCTCTACATCGCCAGCGGCAACCACACCAAGCTCCCCGACGGCATGGAGTATTCGCGCATTCCGCGCCACTGGGATGAGGACCAGATCGTTCCCCGGATGTGGGACGCCAATGGCCACGCCCGAGGCATTCTCGCTCCGGGAGGTTACATCTGCCGCACGGACCCCGACGGCAGCGCCTTCGAACTCGTCAGCCATGGGTACCGGAACGAGTACGACATCGCCTTCAATGCCCTGGGCGACATCGTCACCTTCGATTCGGACATGGAATGGGACGCCGGCACACCCTGGTACCGGCCCACGCGCATCTGCGTCGCCACCAGTGCGAGTGAATTCGGCTGGCGATCGGGCTCTGGCAAGTGGCCCTCCTAC
>JBBQIU010000850.1:0-2128 GCA_038325245.1 Verrucomicrobiota bacterium | reverse complement strand
TGCGAAGCGTCGCCCGCTCCTCTCGCGCCTGCTCCGCCAGCAACATTCCCAGCGCCCCCTTCGGATCCGAAACCAACGCTGCCGTCACCACGAAGCGCTTCACCGTCGTCGACGGCAGTTCAAACTTCAATTCCCGAAACGTCCGTTCACAGACCGTCATCAACCCCCGCGCCCCGGTGTTCTCCTTCGCCGCCGCCTGGGCAATCGCTCGAAGCCCGTCCTCCTGGAATAGAACCTCGATTCCGTACGCGCCAAATCCCTGCTCCACCTGCCGGACAATGCTGCCCTCGGAGGATTTCAGGATCTCGAACAGATCCCCCTCGTTCAACGCATGGCAGACCACCCGCACCGGCAGTCGCCCGATGAATTCCGGCTCGAAACCGAAGTCGACGAAATCCTTTGTCTCTGCCAGAGCCAGCATGCCGTCCTCCGCGTCGGTGGAACCCGCGACAGCCGCACCAAACCCAATCGTGGTGTCCCGAACGCGCTTCAAGACGAGCTTCTCCAGGCCCGGAAAGGCCCCGCTGACGATGAACAGGATGTGGCGCGTGTTGATCGTGGAGGGCTGCTTCTTTCCGCCCCTCGACAATTCCATCATCGCCTGGAACTGGCCCGCCATGTCGTTCGGAGCGCGCACCGACACCTCGGTCTCCTCCATGAGCTTCAGGAGATTTGTCTGGACTCCACGCCCGCTGACGTCCCGGCCCGCCGCATTCGATGCCGCGGCAATCTTGTCGATCTCATCAATGTAGATGATCCCATACTGCGCCCTTTCAACGTCGCCGTCCGCCCTCCGGATGAGATCCCGAACGAGATCCTCCACGTCGCCGCCCACGTAACCCGTCTCCGAAAACTTCGTGGCGTCCGCCTTCACGAACGGCACCCCGATCAATTCCGCGATGCTCCGGATCAGGTACGTCTTTCCCACCCCCGTCGGCCCCAAAAGGATGACGTTCTGCTTGGCGTAATTCGATGGATCGCGTCCACCGAGCGCCTGCCGGACCGCGTTGTAGTGGTCGCACAGCGCCACGCTGAGCACCTTCTTGGCCTCGTCCTGGCGGATCACGAAACGATCCAGGTGGGTCTTCACCTCTCGCGGCGTGCGGCGAAAACGCTCGAGATCCACCTCCGGCGGCGCGGACTGCTCAGGCGTGGAGCCTGTTGAAGAGGCACTCCCCGCCGGCGAAGCCGGAGGCGCAAACCCGAGGCCCGCCCCTCCGGGCAGGTTCTGGCGCAGGAATTCCTCCAGGCGTCTCTGCAATTCCTCGGGAGGCAACGCTCCCGAAAGTCGTTCATTCAACATCTCCCGGACATCATACCCGTCCCCGACCTCTGCGCCAGTCAGCCCTGGCGCTCGCGCTTCAACGGTGATGCGGTCCTCTCCGAAATCCGCAATTCCCATTCCAGGTGGGTGGCGGCCTCATCCACAGGCTTGACGGTCCGGTTTTGAGATGACCACTTTGAGCGTCGCTGGCGCCTCGTCATTGGAGGCGCCTCATCCAAGGGTTCGAAGAGGATGATCTTCGAAGGTTTGTTTCGAGTGGTCGGGCCGCCACTCGCCAGGTCTGAGTTCCTATCCAATTGTCATGGCCGATTTCTTTCAGACGGGCGCCATCGCCACGCTCCACCGTCTCGGCATTCCGAATGTCGACCGCCTCGAGCGCGAACTCGCCGAGTTCGCCACCGAGACGCCCATCGCCCTTGTCCTGCCCTGCCACGTCCGCGAACTCGGCAGCCGCGCACTCCGGGTGATCCTTCGCGAACTCCGGCAGGTTCGGTATA
This sequence comes from Verrucomicrobiota bacterium, assembly GCA_038325245.1. Classification (GTDB taxonomy): domain Bacteria; phylum Verrucomicrobiota; class Verrucomicrobiia; order Limisphaerales; family CAIMTB01; genus CAIMTB01. Next base: position 346 of record JBBQIU010000850.1, on the reverse strand, counting down.
TCCGCCAGATCGTCGTCGGCATCGACGGCGCCACCCGTGTCCAGGAATGGCGACGCGCCCGCAGCCTCTTCCGTACGCTCCCCCAGAAACCAATCCTCTTGTGGAACGACGGCCCCCGCCTGAGCGCCCTCCGCAAAACCCTGGAAGACGCCGAACTCGAGCCCGGCCCCGCCGGCAAGGGCCGCAATGTCTGGCTCTGCTTCGGTTACGTGCTCGCCAGCGAACAGGCCCGCATGGTCGCCGTCCACGATTGCGACATCCTCACTTACAATCGCGAACTCCTCGCCCGCCTGTGCTACCCCGTCGCCCATCCCACCCTCGGCTTTGACTTCTGCAAGGGCTATTA
>JBBQIU010000849.1:0-2138 GCA_038325245.1 Verrucomicrobiota bacterium | reverse complement strand
CCAACCAGGACCCAGGGCAGCACGCATTTCGGGCAGATCGAGCACCATTTCGTCGAGCCGGAATGCCAGCTCGAAACGCGCCCCGAGCAGGCTGTCGGCCGCCGGAAGCAGCAACACCCCGGTCAGGTCCGAACATACGGTGCCCCGGAACCCGGCCGACCGGGCAGGCGCCAGACGCAGAGGACCTCCAGATCCCCCCTCCCCGCCACCGGTTCCTCCAGTTCCATCCGCACCGGCTCCGGAACCTTCTGCCTCAATTCCCAGGGAATCGCCCCAGCCAGAGCCGCCCTCGGATCGCTCTGGATCAACCGCCGCAGAACCTCACGCCGCGCCCGTGCCAGTTCGACCCCCTCCTTCACAAAACCCGCGTCGCTGTTCAACGTCCACGCCGATTCCGCCGCCGTGACGAGCCACCGCGAAAAACCGACCATCACCCCAGCGGCGTCGGATTCGCTTCGCAAGTCCCGCGCTTCCGGAGCGGGAGGCGTCCCGCCTGCCGTGGAGCCATGCGTCCCGCCCGGCGGATTCCGCCCGGGTTCAAAGTCCGCCTGCGCGCTTCGTACATCGTTCGTCACCACCGGGCCCAACATCCGGGCCTTGCGCAATCCCGTACCCATCAGGCCGACAAGGAGGCTACCAAGAACCAGGAAAAGAAGGACGTACCGAGACGATCGATGCATGAAAAGGGTGGGTGGTCGTTGAGCCGATTCCGGCTCTCGGAGTGATGAACCACGTTGCGATTGCCCATCCCGGGTGTCAAACGACCGCTCGGTGACAATCCCTCGTTCCTACCCATGAACCGAAGCCGGCCTGGAGGGTTCCGCTCCGTCGGAACCTGTTGAACTCTAGCCCCAACCCATTCCTCGGCGCACCGGAGCGGCGCGGAGGGTTGTGAAACGTGACGGAACGGGGGATCGCTGACGCGTCTGCGCCCCTCCCCCTGAGAGGCGATGCTCACTCCGCTGGGATGGAACTCACGAGCACGTAGAGCCGTCGGCGTTCGGTCTCGGTCTTGGGGGCGCGGAACCAGGAGCCCTTGGTCTTGCTGACCCGTTCCGATACCGGTCCTCGCAACATCAGCGTCTGGTTGGGTCCGAGTCGGCCTTCCCCCACGGTCTCGCGCACGCGGAGTCTGGGGAGAGGTTTCTGGCCCGTCAGCTTCTCGCCTGCGTCGTTGCGAGCCTCGACGATCAACCCTTTCGGATCGTCGTAGCCGAGAAACTCCGTCACCCGACCCAGAACGGAGAGATTCCAACGGTCGCCCGTCCAGATGGCGAGCACGTCGACGGATGGCCCGAACTTCAGGCTGTCGGTTTCGTAATGGATCGCGGGTCGGTTCGTTCCCTCGCCGGGGAGTGTTCGCGCTTCGGTGACGATCGTGCGCACGTCTTCGATTCGCACCTGCGCCGAGCGCATGCTCTCGGTCGTGACGCGCGGTGCGGCGAGAATGTCCACCCCGCCGCGGCCTTCCAGGCGTTTGAGAAGTGCCTTCACCTGTTCCGCCGACAAGACCGTTGCCTGGCCTTCGAGGCGTCCGCGTTCGACGCGGATATTGGCGGCGCCCGGCGATGTGGCTCCCGGCAGACCTCCCGACGGAGGGCCAACGTCGAGGCTTTGAGCGTTGGTGGAGGTCTGGCCGAACAGCCAGTCGAGACCCAGGTCCTCCGCACCGCGGTCGGTGACCTCGAGGAACTTGATCTCCAACGTGACGACGGGGCCCTGGGGCACGACTTGCGTGGGGGCCTGGGTGGCGCCATCGACGCGCGGCATGTTAAACCCCGGCTTCCGCTCTGGTTCGAGGGCGATGAGCAAGCCGTCAAGAAGGTCCTGTAGTTGTTCCACCTCAACGGAATCCAGTCGCGCCATCAGCAGGCCCTTGTCGAGATTCAAGAAGATCGCCCGTGGGGGTTCAAGGGAGATGCCGCGGGCGAAGAAGTACCGACGGACGATTTCCGAGGCGCCTTCCGAGGAAGTCGGGGCCGCAGCGTGAGGGTCCATCGCGGCCAGCAAAGCGTGAGCATTAAGCTTGTAGGTGCGGGTGATCAATGGGGGGGGGCACGACGTCCGTCGCAGGATCCCGATCCCGAACGCGGGCGGGGGGACTGCGGTCTTAATCAGAGTGTCCGCCGCGGCTACGA
>JBBQIU010000848.1:0-2143 GCA_038325245.1 Verrucomicrobiota bacterium | reverse complement strand
ACCTTCGACGCCGCGCCCGGGAGCGTCGAGATCCGTGAGGTTCCCATTCCCGAGATCGGACCCGACGACGTTCTCCTCCAGGTGGAGGCGGTTGGGGTCTGTGGAAGCGACCTTCACATGTGGACCGGGCAGCACGGCTGGAAGGTCGCCTACCCGTGCATCCTCGGCCATGAATTCGCCGGACGAATCGCCCGGCGGGGCGCTCAGGTTCCCTCCAGATGGCGGGAAGGCGCCCGAGTCGTGAGCGAGACCCACGCCGTCATCGATCCTGATGGCCCCCTAACCCGGCGCGGCCTCTACAACCTCGACCCCGGACGCCGCGGCTACGGCGCCGCCATCGACGGCGCGATGACGCAGTTCGTTCGCGTCCCTGCCCGCATTCTTCATACCGTGCCGGATTCGCTCCCGATCGAGCACGCCGCACTCAGCGAACCTTGTTGCGTTGCCTTCAACGCCACAGCCGTGAATTCCCGCATTCTTCCCGGGGACCGGATTCTCGTCCTGGGCCCGGGTCCGATCGGGGTCCTCTGCGCCGCCATCTGCCGAATGTGCGGCGCCGAAGTCGCCCTCGCGGGACTTGAACGAGATCGCATTCGTCTCGACAAGGCCCGCGCGTATGGCTGCGAGGTCCTCACGGGTGACCCGCTCCCGTGGTGTCTGGCGGGGGACGGACTCGGCGTCGACGGCGTCATGGATGCCACCGGGGTCTCCGCCGCCCTCGAAACAGCCCTCGCAGCTGTGCGTCCCGCGGGTTGGATCACCAAGGTCGGTTGGGGGCCCCAACCTCTCGGTTTCTCTCTCGATCCCCTCGTCCAGAAGAACGTCCGCCTCCAGGGAAGTTTCAGCCACAACTGGCCCATCTGGGAACGCGTCGTTAGCCTCCTGACCTCCGGCCACCTCGACGTACGCCCCATTCTCGGAGGGGAATGGCCCCTCGCCCAATGGCGCGATGCCTTTGAAACCATGCATCGCGGCGACATCATCAAGTCCGTGCTACGCCCCCTCGCATGAACGCGACCTCGGCCAGCGTAACGGGCGTCCCGCCCGGCGGACGGCGCCCCTGGGTCCATGGTCCCATTCCGCATCCGAGATTCGAAACCCCCTCATTTGGATGAATGCCACATGCATCCTCCCGGCCGCCTGTATTCTCGCCGAGGGCCCCGTCTGGCACGAAGGTCAGCTCTGGTGGGTCGACATCGAGCCGGGGAGGCTGCACCGACTGGAACCTGGAACGAAAAAAGGGCACTCCTGGGCGTTTCCGCATCGGATCGGCTTTATCGTTCCCAGCGCCAAAGGTGACTTCATCGTCGGAGCCGATCAGGGTCTCGCCCGGTTCTCTCCCGAAAGTGGATCACTCACCTTCTTCGCCCACCCGGAAGCCGGCGTCGCCGGAAACCGTTTCAACGACGCCAAATGCGATGCCGCCGGCCGCCTCTGGGCGGGGACCATGGCCGTCAACGAAGAGCCGGAACGCGGCGCCCTTTACCGAATCGACCCGGACCTCCGGATCAGCCGCAAGGTTTCGAAGGTGAGCATCTCCAATGGCCTGGCCTGGTCCCCGGACGGTCGCACCCTTTTCTACATCGATTCCCCCACCCGCCGCGTCGACGCCTTCGATTTCGAACCCACATCCGGCGAGATCTCCGGGCGCCGCACCGTCATTCGAATCACGGACGGGTTTCCAGACGGCATGTGCGCGGACCAACAAGGCAACCTATGGATCGCGATCTGGGGCGGTGGTTGTGTCGCCTGCTACAATCCCCACTCTGGACAACGTCTCGCCGAGGTCCGAGTGCCGGTGGAAGACGTCACGTCGTGTTGCTTCGGCCCCGGTAGCACCCTTTTCATCACCACGTCCAGCCGCGACGTGAAGGACCCCGCCCGCTCCCAACAACCTCTCGCCGGGGGCATCTTCGAGGCGCATGTGGGTGTCTCCGGTCCTGCATCCCAGAGGTTTGGCGGATGAACCCGACAACCGGGGAAAAATCACCGCCGCAATACGTCGCCCCAATCCCAGAACCGGACATCCGCCTTCTCCACACCGTCGCCGTGGATGGCCAGGGCCGCGGAGACCCCATCTCCCAGGGTCATCGGCACGAGATTCACCTCCCCAAATCCGCCTTCGCCTGCTCCGAAACGAACC
>JBBQIU010000847.1:0-2149 GCA_038325245.1 Verrucomicrobiota bacterium | reverse complement strand
CTAAATTTACCTTGCGAGGCCACGCGATCCCTCTATCGTCGCCATCAGGTCGCCTTCAGGCAGGAATCCATCCCATTACCCAAAAAATGAAACACCTTCTTCCGCTGCTTGCCGTCCTCTCCGGGCTTTGCCTCCAGACCCACGCCGAGGGCCCCCTTCGGATCGTCGCCACCACCACCCTCGTCGCCGACGTCGTCCGTCAGATCGGAGGCGAACGCATCGAGGTCGAAGCCCTCATGGGTCCCGGCGTGGATCCCCATCTCTACAAGGCTTCCGCGCGCGATGTCACCCGACTCTCCCGCGCCGAAGCCGTTTTCTATTCCGGTCTCTACCTGGAAGGCCGCATGGAAGACATCTTCAAACGCCTTGCCAACAGCCGCCGCAAGGTTTTCGCCGTCACGGCCGACATCCCGGCGAAAGACCTCGTTCAACCTCCTCAGGCCGAGGATCACCCGGACCCGCATGTCTGGGGCGACCCAATCCTTTGGAGAACCGCCGCGCGCACGGTCGCCCGCGGACTCACGGAAGTGGACCCCGCGGGCGCCGCTCAGTACGCGGATCGACTCACGGAACTCGAACGTCAGTACGACGCCTTGAGCGCCTGGGCCAAAGCTCGCGTCTCTGAAATCCCCAAGGAACAGCGCGTCCTGATCACCAGCCATGACGCCTTCACCTACTTTGGCCGGGCCTTCGGTTTCGAAGTCATCGGCGTCCAGGGCATCTCCACGGCCTCCGAGGCGGGCCTCGCCGACATCACCAAGGTCGCCGACCTCGTCCGCAGCCGCGGGCTCAAGGCTGTCTTCGTCGAGAGCAGCGTGGCACCGGCGGCCATCGAGCGCATCGGAAGGGATTCCGGCGCCCGCGTCGGGGGCGAATTGTTCTCAGACGCCCTCGGCGCTCCACGTGACATCCGGAAGGGAGGCGGCGAATCGTATGACGTGGGCACGTACATCGGCATGCTCAAGCACAACGTCAACACCATCGTCGAGGCGCTGAAATGATCCCACTCCGGCAAGTTCTTCACGTGACCGTAGCAGCCTTCGCATCGCCCCATGCCCACCCTCAGTCGCCCCATGCCATCGAGAACCCCACAACCCCCGAAATCGCGCGGGTGCTTCAAACCGAACGGGAGGCCCCTCGGAACTCCCTCCTCCACAGGCTGGGCGCCACCCGTGATCGTTTCGCCGACCGGGGTTGCGACCTCCAGGGCGGCTATATCGGTGAATTCATCGGCAACCTCGCCGGGGGCCTCGACACAGGCGTCGTCGCCGACGGCATCGCAGCCCTCACCCTGGATCTCGACCTGGAGAAGCTCTTCGGATGGAAGGGAGGGACGCTCCGCGCCGGAGGCATTTTTCCGCACGGGGATAGCCCGAGTACCGAACTCGTCGGGGACCTTCAGGGCGTCAGCAACATCGACACGTTTCGGGATGAACCCGTCCCTTACGAGGTCTGGCTCCAACAGAGCCTCCTTGGGGACCGGCTCAGTTTCCGGGCCGGTCTCCTCGTGGCAGACTCCGAATTCGCCGTGACCGATGCCGGCAGCGCATTCCTGAACTCTTCGTTCGGGTGGCCGACCGGCATTTCCATCAACACGCTCAATACCGGCCCCGCCTTTTTCCGCTCCGCCCCGGGACTCCGCGCGCGCTACGTATCGACCTCCGGCGTCTACATCCAGGCCGGTGTCTTTGATGGCGACACGTTCGATGGCAACCCTCTCGAAGACGATGCCCTGGGCTTCGAACTCGGGGGCGACGACGGCCTATTCGTCATCGCGGAATCGGGACGTCGCTGGAACGTGGCGCACGCGTCTTCGGAACTTCCGGGCAAGGCCGGCGTCGGGGCATGGTTCCATTCCGGCGACTTCCTGCTCGATGATGCACGATTGGATTCAAGGGAACGAAAAACCGGGGTCTACCTGCTCGCGGAGCAAACCGTGTGGCAACGCCAGGTTCCCGTCGGCGACCACGCTCCGGATCCGGGGGCGCGGACCCAATCCGTCACCCTCTTCGCACGAACCGCGTGGAGCCCGGCGGATCGCAGCGTCGCCGACGCGTCGGGCGACCTCGGCATTGCCGTCTCCGGCCTGCTACCCCGACCCTTCAATGACACGCTGGCGCTTGGCTTCGCTTGGATGCACACCAGCCGT
>JBBQIU010000846.1:0-2150 GCA_038325245.1 Verrucomicrobiota bacterium | reverse complement strand
GAGGCATCGGCGGTCGGTGTGGGCGCGGAACTTGGGGGAGTGCTGGTGGTGGAGGTGAAGCCGGAGAGCCGGGCGGCGCGAGCCGGACTGATGCCGATGGATCTCGTGCAGACCGTCCAGTGGAAACCCGTGAGAACGGTCGACGATCTCGGGGGTCTTCTGAAGGACTTCGCCGGACCGGCCGAGATCGGAGTCCGGCGGCGTCAGCAGGGAATCGCCGTGAACCTGAGTGCTCCGGTCGAGAACCTGGTTCCGATCCAGGGCGAGCCGAAGTCGCCGTGAGATTCGGAGGGTGAAAGAGAAGGTGGTTTTTCAGCGCGCAAGGAGGATGACGGTCGCCAGGACGATGCGGTAGACCCCAAAGGCGTTGAACGTGTTGGTCTGCACGAATCGCAACAGCCATTTCACCGCGAAGAAGGCGGTGACGGCCGAGACGACGGCGCCGAGGAGAATCATGCTCCAGTCGATGGGATAGGGCGGGGGATCCGGGATGGCGTCGTAACTCTCCTTCGCGGCCGCGGCCAACAGGGTGGGTATGCCGAGGAGGAACGAGAACTCGGCCGCCTGGGGCCGGGCGAGCCCGAAGGCGAGGGCAATGAGGATGGTGGAACCGGAGCGGGAGAGGCCGGGAAACACGGCCGCGAGAATCTGGGCGATCCCCATCGCGATCGCGATGGTCCAGGTGATCTCGGACGTGGTCGTACGGGACTTGAGCCACCATTCGATCAGGAGGAAAAGCACCCCGCCGATCAGGATCGCCAACGCCACGGGCAGGATGTCCTCCGGCAGTTCGAATCCCAGCTTCTTGATCGTGAGCCCCCCCACGCCCGTGACGACAAAGGCGATGCCGAGTTTCAGGAGGTAGTCCCTGGATTCCGGCTGCCGCCACGTGCGGAACAGATCGAACAAACGGCGCCAGAACAGGACGAGGACCGCGGCCACGGCTCCCGGCTGGATGACGACCATGAAGAGATCCGATCGGATAAACTCCGAACGAATCGGGAGCCAGTGCTCGGCGAGCAACAGGTGCCCCGTCGATGAAATGGGAAGGAATTCCGTGACCCCCTCGATGATTCCCAGGATGACAACCGCCAGCCAGTCAGGCATGCCGGGGACTTCGCTGCATCCCGTCGGTCAACTCAACCAGAAAACGCCCCGCAGACGGCGGGATCAACAGCTCGTCGGCACGGCCTGCAATACCTCGACGCAGTGGGGGATGGCGCCAACCACAAATCCGAGACATTCCACGGCTCCACTCGGCTTGCCCGGCAGGCAAATGACCAGGGCCTGATCGACCACGACGGCGAGATTCCGGGAAAGGATGGCGTTGTGGGTGATCTTCATGGATTCGATCCGCATGACCTCGCCAAAGCCGGGGAGTTCGCGCTGGGCGATTTCGCGGACGGCTTCCGGCGTGATATCGCGGGGCGCCACACCCGTACCGCCGGTCGTCAGGACCAGATGGCAACCCTTGGCGGCATGCTCGCGGATGGCACGCTGGATGTCCCGCTTCTCGTCGGGGACGAGGGATTCGGCGGCGACGCGCCATCCGTACGCCGTGGCGGCCTGCTTCAAGGCCGGTCCACCCAGGTCGTCATAGACCCCCTTGGAAGCCCGGTCCGAGATGGTGATGATGCCGACGTCGATCTGCATGGCCGCGAGCCTGCCGCGACCTTGGAGGCCTGGAAAGTAACGAGTTCAACCTGCCCGAAATCAACAGGAAGCGCTCTTCTAGAATCAGAGGATCAGAACCTGAGGGTGTTTGGCGAAACCAGGGCGTGAGGGCATTCGCCACCTCCTCGGGCGGAGATGAGGCGCCAGGGGAGGCTCTTCGTGGAGCTTCTCTTCCCAATGCCGCTGAAGTTTCCGTGCCGGTTCGGAAAAACCGGGCCTCTCTCGCTTTCTTCTCTGCGCTCTCTGCGTTCTTTGTGGCCTAAATCCAAACGGACATGCGGGCCGGAAGGGTAGGGATTGCCACAAAGAACGCAGGGAACGCAGAGAATCGGAAGGACGGGATCGCCTTCCCAGGTTCACACCATCCCCCGAAGGGCAAAAAAACGGGCGAGGCGTACTCCTGGGAACCCATCACCGCCTTCCTCCGCAATCGGTTATCCGTATTGAAGGGACGCGTCCCGCGAAATCAATCCTCC
>JBBQIU010000845.1:0-2168 GCA_038325245.1 Verrucomicrobiota bacterium | reverse complement strand
GGGTGAGATTCTCGCGGATGTGCGGCTGGATCCGGAGGAGTTGCTTCGGCTCGGGGGAACTCCGCTTCCCCAGGACGCATCGTTCGACGAACTGCGGTTGAAGGACGTGCCGGTGGGGGCGGAGTGGAAGCTGGGCCAGCGGGTGGATCCGCTGGTCCATTTTGCGGGTCGGACGCGGGTGAGGTTTGAGCGCGAGGGTGCCGGGTCGCGATTCGCCGACCTGGGGAAACGTATCGATCGGGAACGGAAGATTGTAACGAGCACGACGGGGGAGGTACGACTCGACTATGGCGCCGGTTTCATGACGGTGGATGCGCCGAGGGCACAGGGGGTGAGTGGCAATCTGAGCAAGGCGGGCGCTGTGCGCCTGGGCGCGTTGTTGATCGCCTCCCCGATGGACAACCTGCACGTCATGGCGGTGTCGCTGGATGGAGAACCTCTGGCGAGTTCGGGACGAATTCTGCTCCAGGCGATGTCGGAGGAGCAGAACAAGGGTTGGCGGGTAACGGCGCAGGGCAGGACGAATCGAATCGACAGCATCGGGGGAGAACCTTGGCAGGTACGGCGGATTCGGGGCGAAGTCCGGTTTCTGAGGCCGGACGCGGCCCGGATGCGCGTGACCGCCCTGGACGGCACGGGAACGGCCGTGGGGGCTTCGGGGACGGCGGCTGAGATACGGTTAAGGGGAGACGTGCTGCACTACCTGGTGGAGTCGGTCCGGGAGTGAAGGGAAATGGTTACGGCTTCGGGCGGCAGGGGAGACGCAATTCGAGACCCTCGCTGGCCGCATCGACGCGGAGGGTGGGGTTCAAGGTTGAAGCGAGGGCGCGCGCGTGGGCGAGGATCTCGTCGAGTTGATCATCCGTCCGATCGGGGTCGTGGTGAAAGAGGAGCAGGTGTTTGACGCCGGTCTCGGCGGCCTGGCGAACGACGGCTTCGACGCGGCTATGGCCCCAACCGATGCGCGAGGCGTATTCCTGGGTCGTGTACTGGGCGTCGTGAATCAGAATGTCGACACCCTGGATGAGGGTGCGGATCTCGCAGTCCCGCCGGACTGCGATGCGTGCGGCCCGGGCCTCGGCGCCACCGCGGGCAAGCGCGAGGGCGGTGATCTCAGGGCAGGCCACCTCGTGGTCGGGGGCGTAGGCGAGGGAACCGGCTGGCGTCTGGAGCCGGAAGGCCACGCCGCCGCCGGGGTGATGGATACGGGCGGCGGAAGCGCGGACATCTCCGACGCGGAACTGGAAGGTCTTGGGTTCCTCAACGGTGATGGTGCCGGGCATCTGGGGGAGCGCGACGGGGAAGAAGGGGGATTCCACGGCGGCGGCGATGGTGCGTTTCAATCCGGCGCGGGCGCCGTGCCATCCGAGAATGCGGATTTGTTGCCGGGCGACGTAGGCGGGGGCGAAGAAGGGGAAGCCCTGGATATGGTCCCAATGGGTATGGGTGATCAGGATCCACAGGCGGCCGGGACTCTCGTCGAACTCGCGGATGAGGGATTTTCCGAGTTCCCGGATGCCGGTACCTGCATCGAGAATGATGATATCGCGACCCCAGCGGGCTTCGACGCAGGCGGTGTTTCCGCCGTACCGGACGGTAGCGGGGCCGGGAACGGCTACGGAACCGCGGACGCCCCAGAAGCGGACCGTCAGAGCCTCGGGAGTCGCGTTGGCTAGGGACGGACGGGAGCCGCTAGGCATGTCAATTCCATAGGCGGGGGGTGGGGGGGAGGGAAGCGTGAACTTGGTTTTCGCGTTCAAGTGTCGGAAAAGCCTCTTGCCACGATCGCGAGGCTCTGTTAGTCAAACCGCCCATTTTGTAAGGAATTCGAAAGCGACTGAATATGGCGAGGATCTGCGAATTTACCGGGGCTCGGCCCTCCAAGGGCAATATCATCTGGCGGAGTGGCAAGCCCAAGCGGGAGGGGGGCATCGGCACCCACGTGACGGCCATCACGAAGCGTCGCTTTTTCCCGAACCTGCAGAGGGTGAAGGCGTTGCTACCCAGTGGCGAGGTCCGCTACGTGCGGGTCTCCGTGAAGGCGATCAAGAAGGGCCTTGTCGTCAAGCCGCCGATCCGGACTTGGACCAAGGACAAGACGAACGCCAAGGCACCCGCCAAGGCTTCCTAAGGGGCGGGCGGATTGTTGCTTTTCAAGGTAAGAGGCG
>JBBQIU010000844.1:0-2168 GCA_038325245.1 Verrucomicrobiota bacterium | reverse complement strand
GGAGGTAGGCGAACGGATGATGGGGCAGCAGCGCCACCACCTTCTGCCATTGGGTGAGCGCTTCGTTGAGATTCCCGGTTGCCTCCAGGAACTCAGCGTACACCCGGCGAAGATGCGGATCGTCCGGCGCCGACGCGATGGCGTTGGTATGAAGACCCGCCACGAAACGGGCCGCCTGGGGCGTTTGGGCGCGACGTTGCCGTGAAATCTCCTCCGCGAGGGCGACCACCTGGATTTCCTGATCAAGGCGGTTGGTAAACGGCGCGTCCAGACAGCGCCTCAGCATGCCTTCCGCTGCGGCTCCGCGCCCCCAAGGCGTGAGCGCCAGCCGCGTCGCGCAGGTTTCGGGCGACGCCCATTCACTCTGGGCCCCGGCACGCACCGATTCCTCCAGGAAACCCTCCAGACTTTCCCCAAATGCACGAGCCAGTGCATGGTTGCCCTCCGGGTTCAGGTGAACGTGTTCGTAGAAGAACTCGCGCCCAGGGATGCCTCGCTCCGACGCGGAGCCCAAGATTCCTTCCGCGTCCACCAGCGCGACCCCGTTATCCTCCGCCACGCGCCGGATGATCGCATTCAAAGTGGTATCCGTTCGCAACGGAATCGTGTCCAGATCGCGGGCCCGCGAAAATGCCTTGATCACCGACGCGCCATTCGTCTCCCCCCCCAGGACCCATCCCAGGAGGAATTGCACGCCGGCGTGCGTTGGATCGATGGCTGCCGCCTGCCGAATCGCGGCGCCGTTCAGCACCGGGACCCGATGGGTCAGGGCAAGCCGACCTGCGTCCACGATACGCGCCAGTTCCTCCATCTCCTGGCCGCTCAAGTCCGGCCGGGGCGCCATTCCGAACGGCCCGCAGTCGGCGAGATTCACCGCGACCGTGCTCAGCAAGACCCGCGCGCCCGATTTTTTCCCGATTTGCACGATGTCCCGAAGGTTCCTCTCGAAGGCTTCGTGAACCCGAGCGCGCTTCGGGGAACTTTCCCCCACCTGTTCGTCTGCCATGACTTTCAGTCCGGTCCAACGACTGCTGCCGGACGGCCGCTTCCCCCAACGTTCCATCAGGGTTTCGACGCCCTGCCCCAGACGCATCGACTTCGCCGCCAGGACCCACCGGATCAGTCCGACCGGCAGGGTCCGACCGCCGAGCGCACTCCCGGCGCCGAACGGGCCCAGCATTTCGTTGTTGCCCGCGTACACGATCCAAAAATCCGCCTTCAACGCCGCGCATTCCTTCGCCATCGGCAGCAGGGCATGGGAATTGATGGCCGTCATTGCCACGGGAACGACCTCGAAAACCAACCCTGGATGGCGTTCCCGCAGGAGCACTTCCAAGTAGCGCGCCACGCCAAAGGCCGGCGTGGGATCGCCCATGGCCGCCGATTCTCCAAAGACCAACACCCGCATCGTCCCAGGCGCCTTCTCCCGCGTCACACGCGTTGGAGGGGGCACACGCAGCAGACCGGGAGGGAAGAAACGGCGCCCGAATCCCGGATTCTCGACCCACGTCCCACCCACTGATCCTGGTACGAAATACGAGGTGGGATACCCGAAGCCGACGAGCCGCAGCACAATCTCGAGACCGGCCAGAACGGCGAGGGGCGCCACCAAGGCCAGTGTCACCCGCTTCAGCCACATGGGCCGGACGGACGCCGGGCCTGACGCGGTTTTCCGATTGTCGCTCAAGGTGAGGAACGGTAGGTCCGCCCCGTTTCCTCGACGACCAAAAAGGCGCAAACCAACGCCCGGCGACGGACCTCGGCAGGAACGATTCCGTTGGCACGACGCGTCCTTCAAGGTTCCCAATCACCGGGCCTCCCTCGTTTCCTTCTCTGCGCTCTCTGCGTTCCCTGTGGCCTAAATCCAAACGGTTTAGGCCTCCAGGCCCACGCGAATGCGACGGACATGCGCGCCGGAAGGGGAGGAATTTGCCTCAAAGAACGCAGAGCATCGGAAGGGCTGGATAGCCGTCCCAGATTCACCCATCCCAAGAAGGGCGAAAAATGCGGGGGATGCGTACTCCTGGGAATCCGTCATCCCCTTTCTCCGCATAGCGAGATTGCTGTGTGGGGCGTGCCAGACCAAACTCCCTGCGCCCCGACCCCGTGAAGTCACACACCGACGCCCAGTGTTCCCGATCCCATGACATCATCGCGGCCCCCGGGGC
>JBBQIU010000843.1:0-2171 GCA_038325245.1 Verrucomicrobiota bacterium | reverse complement strand
TCGGGATTGGGAAATGTCCGCCGCGCGTTTTGTAGGGCCATCAGGGCATCGCACTGGATAGTTTCATGCCGCCCCACTTGGCGGCGGCCGGCCAGAAATGGCCAAACTCCAGGCTCCGGCAGGAGAGGGAGCTGGGAATGGTCGGTTCATGGGAAGGCACCTCGAAGTTCGCAATACGGGGCCAATTCTTGGAGCACGTTCCTTCCCATGGACCTTCGGGAATCAGGATGCGCAGCGCCGTCGGGATTGACGGGGGTTGGAACTCTGACCTAGTGCAGGGCATGAGTGCTCCTGACCTGACCCTTCATCCGCCCCGAAGTCCACGGGTGCGTCTCGGTGGCTATGTCCTCCTTCCCAGAATGCTCGACAAGTGCCGGGCGGAAATCGCGGGCGCGATCGGCGAGTACAAGTACAACTGCCCGCTGGATCAGCGGTTCTTCCAGTTCACCGGCGTTGATCCCGTCGAACTCAAGGCCCGGGCTGCCGAGGGCCTCGGGGATGGCGCCATCCTGGCATGGATCGAATCCAATTCCGCGCAGCGACGGGAGCCATGGGAGATCGCGCAGTGGAGCGCGTTCCGAGAACAGGCCGTGCCTTCGGACAATGAGAGCCGCGAGTTTGTCAGCGCCCAAGTGGCGAAGGCAGGTGGATTGGCGCGCGAGGATGTCGGCACGTGGTTTGAGTTCCTGGACCTCGATGACCACGTCACGTTCGGCGGCCTGGCCTGAATCGTTGCTCAAGTGACCGCCGGCAATTCATAGCCAGCCCGTCGTGGACGGGAAAGGAGCTGGTTGGCGTCGTCGTCGTTTAGGAAACGCTCCGCCTTCGGGTCCCATTGGAGACGTCGCTGGACCTTGCGACAGATGTTGACGATGTGACACAGGGTGGTCGCGCGATGGCCGGTCTCGGCATCCGCGGCGGTGGGTTTCCGGGTCCGCATGCAATCGAAGAAATTCTGAATGTGCGGGATGGACTCCTTCGGTCCCTGAGGGGTGGGGGCCGGTGCGTCTCGCTTGAGTTCGGGGAGGTCGGTGAGGAAGTCGCCCCGGAGGATTTCAATGCGCCCCTTGTCTCCCAGGAAGATGGCGCCGAGGTCTTCCATCCCCCGGTCCTTGCCCTCGAGTTTGAGAAGCGTACCGCTGGCGTAGCGGAGGGTGACCTTGCAGGTGGGGCCGCCCGGCGGTTCCGGCCATAGTTCAACCGGGCCGGTATCGTCGGTTCCCAAACCGCATTGGGCCTGATCGAGGCTGTGCGTTCCCCAACCGCTGACGCCACCGATCTGGCCACCGCCATCGTAGTCTTCGAATTCACCCCACTTGAACTGGAGATCCATGTAGTACGGTCGAAGAGGCGTCTGGTTACACCATTGATCCCAGTCCAGACCTGCCGGCATGGGGTTGGGCTCGTCCTTGGCGACCCAGATCTTGGGCCCGCGGAAATTACAGACGACGACGGTATGGACCTTGCCGATGGCGCCCTCACGAACCCGCTGGCTGGCGTAGGCGTTGATGGGCATGGAACGTTGCTGGGAACCGGTCTGGAGCACCCGCCGATAATGGGTCGCCGCATTCACGAGGGCCCGTCCCTCGACGATGGTCAGGCTCTGGGGTTTTTCAACGTACACGTCGCAACCGGCCTGCATGGCATGGATCGAGATCCGTACGCGGGCATGCGTGGTCGTTTCGACGAAGACGGCGTCGAGCTTTTCTTTCTCGAGCATTTCCTCGTAGTGCTTGTACTTCCGCCAGCGATCCCCTCCGGCCACCTCGCTGGCGGCCTGGTCCATCCGCTCGAGGAAACAGTCGGAGACGGCAACGACGTCGGCGCCCGGTAGGGCTTCATTCTTCAGAATCCAACGGGCCCGGCCACCGACGCCGATGATTCCCACCTGAAGGCGGTCGTTGGCCGACAGGGCGCGCGGTTGCCGTCGCGGAAGGCTCTGAGCGCGGGCGATGCCAGGAAGGGCGAGGGACCCGGCGACAAGGGTTGCGTGGCTGAGAAAGGTTCTGCGGGAGAGCGGGGTCGGGTTTGTTTTCATCGGAATGGATTTCGGTTCACGGGAAGGCAGGACCTCGAGGTGTCGGACGCGCATCGGGACCCTGAACCTCGCGCATGCCGCGCCAGGCGTTCATGGACTGAACCAGGTGTTCGCGCGTGTCACCGCCGATTCC
>JBBQIU010000842.1:0-2172 GCA_038325245.1 Verrucomicrobiota bacterium | reverse complement strand
GTGCGGACGGTGATGAGGCCGTCCTGCTGAAGGCGGGCCAGTGCACTACGAACCTCGGAGACGGCCTCCATGAGGCGCTCCTCGACAAGCCACCAATGAACGATCCCCTCGACGGTGTCTTCGGCGGCTGGGTTACGAAGGAGGTACTGCAGAACCTCCGTCGCGACGTCGGGAGACGGCGATGTGTTTGGGGGCTTCAAGGGCGGCGAGCGCGGTATAGCACGCGGAATGCCAGTATGGAATGTGGGGAATTGCAGGGGGGCGGGACCGTGGGACTGGACGAAAATGTCCCAGGCGGCAGGCGCCACCCGGCCAGGAGGTTAAGGCGGAATCAAAAGCGGTGCCGGGACGGCCCCGCAGACCAAACGCTTCGCGTTCGCCGCGGCGGGAGAGGTGATTCGGCCGGGATGGTTCATGGGTAGGGGCCACGGTTCGCGAACGGCGCATTGGGACCATGAACCGGAGGGAGAGCCCTCACCCGGTTCCGCGTGCGCGGAACCACCCTCTCCCACCACCGCTTCGCTCCGGCGGGAGAGGGATCTGGGAATGGTCGGTTCATAGGTAGTGCCGGACGAGGCTGTGTCGCAGGCAGCCCTGCCTTCGGTCCCGGTTGCGGTAGAAGTTGCGCCTGCCGGTTGGGCAACCGGCGGCACGGCAGACAGGGCTGTCTGCGCTACGGCGCGGAGGTCAAGCCGGACGCCTTGGTACCGGTCCATGGGTAGGAACGATTTCCAAGAATTGGACACGCATTGCGGCCATGAACCGCGCGATGGAGGGCGCCGCTCCGTCGGCGCCGAGGATTGGGTTGGGGCTAGGGTTCTACAGGTTCCGACGGAGCGGAACCCTCCAGGGCAGCTTCGGTCCATGGGTAGAGGGCCGGACAAAAATGTCCTAGCGGGACAGGGAATTGTCCGGGACGAACGGGGGTCGGGGGGGGGGAGGAGCTATCCTGCGGGGATGACGGAGGTGAAGTCGCGGGCGTGGAGACGGTGTTTGCGAAGCAATTCGAAGAGGGCGCGGCGGTTCTTGCCGGCCTCGCGGGCGGCGTGGCTGATGTTGCCGTGATGACGGGCGAGCAACTCGGCGAGGTAGCCACGCTCGAAGCGCTGGATCATATCGGCCTTCTGTTGCTGGAAGGTGATCCGGACGCGGGTCTCGGCCTCGCCCAGCGGTCCGTCGACCATCAGTTCGGCGGGGCCGGCTTCTTCGCCTTCGGTGAGGAGGACGGCGCGTTCGAGCACGTTTTCGAGTTCGCGGACATTGCCTGGCCAGGAATGGGATTGCAGGCGGGCGAGTGCGGCGGGATTGAGTCGGAGCACGGGCCGGCCGAATTCCAGGGCGTACTTCGTGGCGAAATGCCTGGCGAGGAGTGGGATATCCTCGCGTCGATCGCGGAGCGGGGGGAGGCGTAGTGGGAGGACGTTCAGGCGATAGTAGAGATCGGTGCGAAAGCGGTGGGATCGGAGCGCGGATTCGAGGTCGGAATTGGCGGCGGCGATGATACGGATGTCGGCGGTGCGGGTCTTTTGGGAGCCGAGACGACGGAATTCCTTTTCCTGGAGGAGTCTGAGGAGTTTGACCTGGGCAGGGAGGGGGAGGCTGTCGACCTCATCAAGGAAGAGGGTGCCGGATTCGGCTTCCTCGACGAGTCCGGCGCGGGGGAGGGTGGCGCCGGTATAGGCGCCGGATTCGTGGCCGAAGAGTTCGTTCTCGATGAGGTCGGTGGGGATGGCGCCGCAATTGACGGCGACGAATGGTTTGATGCTGCGGGGGCTGAGGTAGTGGATGGCGCGGGCGAAGACCTCCTTGCCGGTGCCGGTTTCGCCAGCGATGAGGACGCAGGCGTCGCAGCGGGCGATGGTGGGGAGTTTGCGAAGCTCGGCGATCAGCGTGGGGCTTTGGCCGATGATATGGCCGAGGCGGATACGTTCCTTGAGCAATTGGACGGAGGGATCGACGATGGGGGCATCCAGGTGGCGAAGGAGGCGTGGGACGACATCGGCCTTGTGGAATGGCAACGTCAGGAAGTCCGCGAAACCCGATCGCAGGGCGGAGAGGAGGTCTTCCGTGGGGATATCCGGGTCGACGAGGATCCAGGGGATCGGGGCGTTGTCGGCGAGTCGAGGGGGGTGGGGGATTGCGTGGGATCGGGGATGACCGGACGGAAGGATG
>JBBQIU010000841.1:0-2173 GCA_038325245.1 Verrucomicrobiota bacterium | reverse complement strand
GCGCTGACGTTACTGTCGGGCACGGTCTATCTCTGGCGGAATCGGGATGTGTACCTGCGCGACATGTGAGGGGCCGAGGGGAGGGACGGACCGATGTTGAACCGGGGGATCGTCTTCGTGGCCCAGGGTTTTGGGAGCGGCTGGGCGCCAAAGGGGCCCGGGACGGCGGGGACGGTGGTGGGCTTGCTCTGGACGTGGGTTTTGATGCTGCCGGGGAGTGCCGTGTGGTTCTGGTTGGGCGCGTGCGCCGGGATTGGGTGCGCGGTCTGGATCTGCGGGAAGGCAGAGCAGTTGTTGGGGAAGCACGATCCGGGATCGGTGGTGTTGGATGAAATCGTCGCGATGCCGTTGTGTTTTGGGACGCTTCTGACGGCTGCCACGCTGGGCGATGGATTCCCCACGCCCATGGAATTCCTGGCGAGCCATGCGTGGTGGTGGGTTCCGGCGTTATTCGTCGGGTTCCGTGTCTTCGACATTGCGAAGCCCTGGCCGGTGCGACAGATCCAGCACCTGCCTGGGGGTTGGGGCGTTGTTGCGGACGACGTGCTGGCGGCGGCCTGGGTCAACGTGCCCTGCCTCGTGATCGTCGGATGGACGCCGGGATGCTGTGGTTCGACAGGGTGACCGCGCCGGAGGACGTGGTGCTGAGAGCCTTCCTCCGAATCTTAATCTTAACACCCCATTCACGCGAGCAGACCCCGCACGACATCGCCCGCCACATCGGTGAGCCGGTAATCACGACCCGTGTGCCGATAGGTCAGGCGTTCGTGGTCGAGCCCCATCAGGTGGAGGATGGTGGCGTGGAAATCGTGCATGTGGACGCGATTCCGGGCGACGCGGATGCCGTAGTCGTCCGACTCGCCATAGACCGTTCCCGCCCTCACGCCCGCGCCTGCGAGCCAGGACGAGAAAACCCAGTGATGGTGCTCCCGGCCCTTTGCGTCGGCGCTGCTGTTGAATGGCGTGCGGCCGAATTCCGTCGTCCAGACCACGAGCGTGTCATCGAGCATCCCGCGTGATTTCAGATCCCGCAGCAGTCCGGCGACGGGTTGGTCAACGTTTCGGGCGAGCGGAGCGTGGGTGAGCATGTCGCCGTGGGCGTCCCAGTTGTCGGAGGAACCTACATCAATGAGTTCGATGAAGCGCACGCCGCGTTCCGCGAGGCGCCGGGCGACGAGGCATTGCCAGGCGAAACCCTGGGTGCTGCCTCGTTCCAGCCCGTAAAGTGCAAGGGTGGCATTGCTCTCGCGGGAGAGGTCGAAGACGTCGGGCAACTCCATTTGCATCCCGAAGGCCGTCTCGAACGACCGCATGCGCGCACTGAGAAGCGCATCGTCCGCACGCTTCGCGAGATGGTGGCGGTTCAGGTCCACCATTGCGCCGAGTTCAAGTTCCTGCAGGCGGCGGGTCGGGACGCGACGCTGGAGGTTCGCGACGGGTTCCGTTCCAGGGACCACCAGCGTTCCCTGATGGGCGCCCGGAAGAAAATCGCCGGCCCAGACCTGGCTGCCGGCATAGGGAGCTTTAGGGGCGATGACGATGAACGAGGGAAGGTTGCGATTCTCGGTCCCGAGACCGTAGCTGACCCAGGAACCGATGCTGGGTCGGGCGAAGGTAAACGAACCGGTGTGAATTCCGAGGGTCGCCTCGTAATGGTTGGTGTGATCCGACTCGAGCGAACGGATTACGCACAGGTCATCCACGCAGCCGGCCATGTGAGGGAAGAGCGCGCTGACTTCGGTGCCGCACCGGCCGTGAGCGGAGAATTCCCACTGGGGCCGCTTGGCGAACATGGTGAAGTCCCCCTTGCGACCCTGGAATTCGTCGACCCGAACGGACTTGCCCGCGTCGGCGAAGAGCTTCGGCTTTGGATCCCAGGAATCGACATGGGAAACGCCACCGCTCATGTAAAGGAAGATCACCCGCTTGGCCTTGGCCTGGAAATGGGGTTCCCGTGGCGCCAGCGGGTCTGCCGTCCCGGATCGGGCCGCCTCTTCGGCCATCAGGCCCGAAACGAGTCCTGGATAGAGCAGCGAGCCGCCCACGAGGGACCGCAGAAATCCCCGTCGCGACGGGTCGAACGAAGGTCTTGGGGTCATGGGGGCTCAGTCGACGGTGAGGAACTCGTTGCTGCCGAACAGGACCCGGGCGAAGGCGGCGTGTGCGGCGAGGG
>JBBQIU010000840.1:0-2174 GCA_038325245.1 Verrucomicrobiota bacterium | reverse complement strand
AAAAGACCAGCGTACCGGCATGGAATTGGGCGCCGACGATTACCTCACCAAACCCGCGACCGTCGACGAAGTGCTGTCGGCCGTCCGAAGCCGGCTGATCCTGCACGTCGAGAAAGAGCAGGCCCTGCGCGAAAAGGTCGCCTTCCAACCCGACTTCTCCAACGCCGCGCCCCTGGAGGCCGCCCTCAATCTCACCCCGCGCGAAGCCGAGGTCTTGGTGTGGGTCGCGCAGGGAAAGTCCAATTCCGAAATCGGGATCATACTCGGCATGGCGGAAAAGACGGTCAAAGTCCACCTCGGCCACATCTTCGAGAAACTGGGCACCGACAACCGGAACGCCGCCGCGATGCAGGCCCTTGAATTCCTATGCCGCCACAGCGCCTCCCATAGCGGCCCGTCGGCCAAGTAATCGATCCCAAACCGCGCCCCACCCACCCCCCCTCCACCGCCCGCACGGGCGGCCCAATGTCGCTCGGGCCAAAGGCCCACCCCACACCCAGCCCAGGGCAACGCCTTGGGAACGCCCACCCGACGATACAACCCGCCCTGAAGGGGCGGCTCCAATCCTCTGCGTCGCCCGCCTTGTCCCGGGATCGCCCTTTCAGGACGCCTCAAGAATGGGCGCGAGCCACCCAGGGCGTTGCCCTGGGCTCCGTTTGAGAAGGGCCTTCGGCCCGCCCATTCCGACCGAAAACTCCCACCCAAAGAGCCCAACCTCATGTCCCATGCCACCGGCTCATGGTCCCAATGCAACAATTCCAGAGCGCCCGGTATTGAACCTCCCTGGATGCCCCTTAGCCTCTCACCCGCCATGACGCGGCTTATAATCTCCAGCCTACTCCTCCTGAACCTCGTCAACTTCATCGCGCCCCCGTCACGCGCCTCGAGCCACCCGTGGCCCCAGTTCCGCGGTCCCCTCGGCGACGGACACTCCCCTGCCACCGACGTCCCCCTCCACTGGAGCGCCACGTCCAATCTCGCCTGGAAAATCTCCGTGCCCGGCCGTGGCTGGTCCTCTCCCGTCCTCGCTAATGGCCGCATCTTCCTGACCTCCGCCGTCCACGAGGGCGCCAGTAACCGCTTCGCACTCCTGGCCCTCGCCTTCGACGCTGCCACGGGCCACCCCGTCTGGCAGACCACCGTCTTTCCCCCTTCCCCCTCCACCAACGCCAACACCATCCATTCCAAGAATTCCCACGCCAGCCCAACCCCAATCGCCGACGGTAACCGCCTCTTCGTTCACTTTGGTCCCCTCGGCACCGCCTGCCTCGACCTCGACGGCCGTCCCTTGTGGCGAAACAACTCCATCGACTTCGAACCCAAACACGGCAACGGCGGCTCCCCCATCCTCGTCGACGGCCGACTGATCTTCACCTGTGACGGCTCGGAGGAACCTTTCGTCGCCGCCCTCGACGCCACTAACGGTCAACTCGCCTGGCGCGCCCCTCGAAATGCCGCCACGACCCGGAAGTTCTCCTTTGGCACGCCCACTTCCATCGTTGTCGATGGCAAAACCCAGGTCATCTCTCCCGGCAGCGGCGTCGCCGTCGCCTACTCTCCCGTCGACGGTTCCGAACTCTGGCGCGTCCGTCACGAAGGATACTCGGTCATCCCAAAACCCCTCTTCGGTCACGGCCTGATCTACCTCGGCACCGGCTTCAATTCCCCCGTCGCCCTCGCCATCCGGCCCGGCGGCACCGGCGATGTCACCGACTCCCATGTCGCCTGGTCCCAACGTCGCGGCGCCGGCCAGACCCCGTCGTTCCTCCTCATCGGCGACGAACTTTACCTCCTCGCGGACAACGGAATCCTCACCTGCGTCGATGCCAAGACCGGCGAGATTCATTACCAGGAACGCGCCTGCGGTCAGTCCTCCGCCTCGCCCATCTTCGCCGACGGTCGGATCTATCTGCTCGACGAGCAGGGCCTCGGCGCTGTCATCGCCCCCGGAAAGGAATTCCGCAAGCTCGCCGACAACCCGATCGGCGAACGTACCCTCGCCTCCTACGCCGTGACGGACGGCACCCTCTTCATCCGGTCCGAACAGAATCTCTACCGCATCGGGACAAACCCGTAAGCCGGTCCTCAGATTCCTATTCAT
Organism: Verrucomicrobiota bacterium; assembly: GCA_038325245.1. GTDB lineage: Bacteria > Verrucomicrobiota > Verrucomicrobiia > Limisphaerales > CAIMTB01 > CAIMTB01. The sequence goes on along the minus strand of JBBQIU010000840.1, from coordinate 73 downwards.
CCGAATCTTAATCCTAATCCTAATCAGTCACCCTCCGTGGACGTGCCCCCGCAGTGAAGGGGCCGGGGAGGAT
>JBBQIU010000839.1:0-2181 GCA_038325245.1 Verrucomicrobiota bacterium | reverse complement strand
ACCATGAACCAATCCCTCCCCCGAGAACGCCCGGACTGCGCAAACCGTGAGAGAAACCCTCGAACAGAATGCCACGAATGACGCGCCCTCCAGACACCCACCTTGCCGGACGCCCCCGGGCCGCCTACGTTCTGCCTACTTCCATGGAAAAGCCGCGCATCCTCATCATCGAGGACGACGAACTGCAGGCGGAGATCTACGAGGACGCCCTTTCGGACTTCGAACTGTTCCGCGCCTGCACGGGTCGGGAGGCATTGGCCATGCTCCCCAAGGCCGCCCCCCACGTCATCATCCTCGACCACATCCTCGACGACGGGGATCTCGGGCTCGATTACCTACCTGAGCTCAAGGAGGCCCTGCCCCACGTCCCCGTCGTCGTCATCAGCGGCGCGATCGACGTTCATGAGCAGATGGAAGCCCTGCAGGGACCGCGTCGCGCCCATTACTGTCTCACCAAACCCGTCGACATCGAGGACCTGCGCCGAACCATCGCGACGGCCCTGCACGAGTGCGGGGAGGCGGAGATCGTCCGCTCATTCGAATCGCTCGAGCGCTCCCGGCGGGCGGACATCCACGATCTGCTCAGCCGGTCCACCGATCGGTTGAGCCGCCAGAATGAGATTCTGCGGATGGTGAGGGACGCGAGCGGCCGGCCGAACATCTCCGCCCTTGCACGTCGTTTCAGCGTGGCCCGGCGCACCATCATCCGGGATTTGCACGAATTGATCCGGCGGGGACAACTCCCCTCCGCGGTCTATCCACCCTGGGAAGGGGAAGGGGAGCATGATCCGGGCGATCCGAACCCGACAACCTAGCCCGGAAACCCGCAGACCCAGCCCAGGAACCTTCAGACCCGCAGCCACCCCATAAACCTGACCTTGACCGGAATGGGGGCGGTTAAGTTCAACTTGCCTCTCGATTCTGCCGCGGAAAGGTGGCCGAGTAGCTGAATGCGGCGGTTTGATAGGTCGTTAAATTCCCACAAAAACCCCGGCAAAAATCTACTTTTGCTTCATGGGTTGCCGTTTGGGTTGCCAGAAAGTCGACTCTGTCGCACGGTGCAGGCATGGAAACGGCCCCCGAACGGACAGCAACCCCCGAGCCTTACGCCCGTCTACGATTACCGAGGAAATCCAAGAGCCGGGGATTCCGCCTTGTCCCTTTCGTCAACCGCAGCGGTACCCAATCCTGGCGCGTGACCGGATGGGTCAATGGCCGACGCATCCGTGAAAACCACGAGAGCGAGGCGCGTGCTTTGGAACGTCGCCGCGAACTCGAATCCGATCACCACGTCCAGCCAGCCGAATCAGAAGTCTTGCGGGCGACGCGATTATCCGCCGCGGAGCTTCACGAGTCCGAAGCGGTCTGGATCCGCCTGCGGGCGGCAAAGGCCCGCCCTGGGAGTCTCCTGGCATCAGCCGAGCACTGGCTCCGCAACGGACGGGAGGTGCTTCCCACGGTGGTTTTCTTCGACGACGCCCTGGACCAATTCCTGGGTTGGGTGGACGGCACGCCCACCCTCCGCGACCGGACGAAGAAGAACCTGCGCACGCGCCTCGCGAATTACCGTCTACGGGTGGGATATCGGGCGATCCACGAAATTACACCGGACGACGTGGACCGATGGCTCTCTAGCAGGAACGTTTCGGCCCGATCGAAGGCCAACGACCGGCTGGTGCTCTCCAGGCTGATGAGCTGGTGCATGGAGCGGCCTCGTTGCTGGATTAACTCCAACCCGGTGGCGGTCGTGAAGGTCCGAGTGAGTCCCTGAAGTACAATTGCGCGAATAAGAACATTTGAAGTTCGCAGAGTAAGGTGCGGTAAACCCTCAACCAGGGGCTCACCCCGGGGCGCGTCGCGCAGTTGTGCGTGGTACTGCCGGAATTCGACCGCCGCCCCCCTCTCTCGGGGATGCCGCCAAGCCAAGGCCTCTCGCCGGTCCGGACGCCGATGGTGGCGCAGGAAACGCGCCACCCAGTGCCAGTACGCCTCCTCAGTCCTGGATAAATACCGCCGGAACCGGATCACCTCCCGAAGCTGTTCCCGAAGCGGCAGTTGCGGGTTGGGAAGAAACGTCTCCACTCCTCTCCGCCGCGTGTCGCCATAATGCTTAGCGGTGTATTCGCTGCGGCCGTGGGTGTCGCGCGACGAGTCCTCTCAAGTTGACGGCCGTGGCGAATA
>JBBQIU010000838.1:0-2192 GCA_038325245.1 Verrucomicrobiota bacterium | reverse complement strand
CGACGGGCTGGCCGGTGCAGGAAACGCCGTCGGTGTTCCAGGTCCAGGTGTCCGGATGGCAATTTACGTTGGTAAAATCGGCGGCGCCAAGCGGGCGCCAATCCGGCCCGATGCCGTCGACGAAGGCTTTGGGCAAGGTTGCAGGCGGGGTGGCGTCGGCCGCGGAGACGCGGTGGGCGATCGAGCCAAGGAGGACGAGGGATCCGAAAGCCAGCGTGGCGAGCAGGGCGGGGTGCATGGGTGAGCTTAGGCAGAGCCTCGGAAGTTTGGCCATTTCGTGTTTCTGCAAGGCGCCTGCGTCCAGGACGCGCCCTTCGAGAATCAGAGGTCCAGAACCTGAAAGTGTTTGGCGAAAACCAGGTTCCTTCTCTGCGCTCTCTGCGTTCCCTGTGGCCTAAGTCGAAACGGGCCGGCCTCCAGGCCCACGTGAATGCGACGGACTTGAGCGCCGGACGGGGAGGGATTTGCCACAAAGAACGCAGGGAACGCAGAGACTTGGAAGGACGGGATCGCCTTCCCATGTCCACCCATCCCCCCGAAGGGCGAAAAAACGGGCGAGGCGTACTCCTGGGAATCCATCATCCCCTTCCTCCGCAATCGGTTCTCCGCATGGAAGGACGCGTCCTGGGCTGCGTCAAAAGAATCTCTGGAGGAAGTGAAGTAGTCGCCCAGACCCGGATCCTGTGCCTCGTAAAACAGGAAGCCCTCAGCAAGATCCTGCAAAGCCTCCTCAGAGATCCGGATCAGCCTCATGATCGACCGAAGCTACCGCGCACCGCATCCCAGCCGTGCATTTGCGACGCGCCGTTTCGGAATCGCGGTCGTCGCTCATCTAGCAAGTCCATCATCTCCTGCGAGATGCATGTCGCGTCGCAGCGCGCTCGCAAGTCGTCCCAGAGCGCCTCCATGATCTGGAATTTCTCGGCTGTGGTCAGCGCCTTGAGTTCTTCGACCGTCATGGTGGCAATCTAGTTGGGTGAAATCGAGGGTCAGGAGGGGACGACGGCTCCAAGGTTCCAAGGATGCTGCGGCGGAGATTGGCGATTCCTCGCTCTGTCCAGCGACGCTCCCGTTCGATGGTTTCTTCGAGATCCGGTCCCGGAGCGACCCAGGTTTCCAAGATCGCGTTTACGTCCCGCCCGGCGGCCCTCAGGGCCTCCAGAATCGGATCGAGTTGAAGCCGTCCCTCGCCCGCGGCACACCCGGCCACCACGAATCCCATCTGATGGGGCGGGCGGGTGACGGTGAAATCCTTCACGTGAAGGCTCAATGCATACGGCGCGAGTTGGGCGACCACGGTGTCGGGTCCCTCCAGGGCGCCGAATGAGTTCACCGTATCCAGGCAGATCCCCACCCAATCCGGTCCCAGTTCCCGAACGATCCCCGTCAGCGTCGCGCAAAGGAAACGGTCGTGATTCTCTACCCCAAGCTTGACGCCCGCCTCTGAAAACGCGGCCTTCCATGGACGAAGGCGTCGGATCGCCTCCTCGGGAGTCGGTTCGTCACCGGCATGGTCGAGGACCACACGCAGAAATGGGGACCGAAGCCGTTTCGCAAGACCGAGGTGAGCGCGCAGGTTGGATTCCGCGATGCCACGGGTGCCCAGTTCGATGGAGATTCCGGCATCGCGGGCCTCCGCCTCGAAACGGTTCAGTTCGCGCGGAGCGAGGCGGGTAAGGGGAAGATTCTCGCACACCTGGATCACCTGGACGCCCAGGCGGCAAGCTTCGTGAAGGAAACCCAACGCGGTGATCGGCGAGGCGGGAGGGTGGCCCGGTACGCCGATCGCCCAGGCCAATGAGTACGAGCCGAGGCCGAGGCGCATGGGTGGGGATTCAGGCGGTCTGCGGAAGGGTGCCGGTCACGATCGCCTTGCACTGCTCGCGGACGCGGTCGGGGTCAAAGACACGGTTCCAGTCCGGTTGCAGGAGGCGTTGGCGCCCGTATTCGGCAATCAGATTCGCCCCGTCGGAGAAGGGGAATTGAACGCGGTTGAAGGCGATGCCGAGTGGGACCTTGATATGGCCGTACATGAAGTCCTCGGCGGCGGCCCGGGGCACACCACGTCGAATCGCCTCCTCCATGGCGGTGCGAAGCGCCTGGATCAGGGCGATGCCACAGACCTCGGCCATGGTGGGTTCGAGCAAGGCCATCTGTTCCACCGTGATCCGATGAGAACGCGTCACCGGACC
>JBBQIU010000837.1:0-2203 GCA_038325245.1 Verrucomicrobiota bacterium | reverse complement strand
GATTCAAAGTGCGCGAGCGAATTGCCGCGACCGGTGAAGATTCCCCTCATGTCCTTGACGATCGCGCGGTAGCGACCGCCGTCGTGCCAGATGAACGGATCTTCAGCGGCGAAGTGTTCGCCTGGACGGGTGAAGATGGGTGTGAGCTGTTTCCGGAACGGGCCCTCGGGTCGGTCGGCGGTTGCCGCGAGGTGGACCACGGGACCACCGAAGGGAGGCTTCCCCTTTTTCGCCACCGCCTTGTAGACCATCAGCAGCCCGCCATCGGGACGGATGCAGGTGGCGGGATTTGACGTCATCAGGGCGTCGGGTGCTTCCGGGTCCGGGCTGACATCGACCACGGGCTGATCGAAACGAGTCCATGGACCCGAAGGCGAGTCGGCGAGGGCGACGCCGATGCGCTGGTGGTTGCGGTGAATCCAGTTCAGTGGTTGTTGCACGACGCCATCACCGAAGTTGCCCATGTAGTAAAGGCAGAAACGACTTCCGACGCGCAGGATCGTGGGGTTGTGCGTGCAGGAGCCATCCCAGAACGCCGGCCCCCGTGCGGGCAGGACCACCTCCACGTGTCGGTAGGGACCGGTGGGTTGGTCAGCGACGGCCCGGGCGACCTCCGAGTGGGTGACCCAGGCCTTGTGGCCGAGTCGGCGAGGCCAGCGGGAGTAGAACAAATGGAAGACCCCGTCATCGCCGCGGACCACCGAGCCGCACCAGATGCAAAATTCCGGATCCTCGAATACTGCGCCGTTGGGTACCGGCTGAAGCCAGCGACTCAGGTCCAGATCATCGCCGAGCCCTCCGGGAGACGCGCGTCCTGAACGTGGCAGCGAGCAAAGGCCGGCGACGACCAAGGCGGACGTTGAGCCGGAGAGTCGGATAAAATCACGACGATTGACGAGGGCGGAGGAGGAGGCTGGGGGGGTCAAGAGGCGAATCGATGGCGGATGTGAACGGGCGTCGTCCGGGGATGGTGAATCGTTCAAGGAATCGCATGGAGCGTTCGGACAGGCAAATCTGTGTCCAGTGAAGTCGTTCACTCCAGCAGCCGGGCGAATCTGGAGCTCGCGGCAAAGGGCGAGGTGCCTGTTCTTGCCGGAGGGCCCCGCTCCGAAGAGGCGAGCCCGTCCGGTGTTAGTGATACCGGTGGAGCCTGAAGGAATGGCTGATCGAGAGGGCGTGAGGGACGGTTCATTGCGGAACGACGGGGCCGAAGCTGGCGACAGATTCACCGCCACGCCGGATTTCCATGCGGAACCCGCTCGTCCCTTCGGGTGTTGAAATCTTGAGGGGCTCCCCGGTTGGCAGGGGGACGGTTTGGGTCGCAAGCTGCCGGTGCTGGCCATCCATGAAGCGGATGTGCAACTCGCAGTCGGCGGGAGGAAAGACAGGAAAGTCCGCTCGCGGCTCGATTCTGACGGTGATGACGGACGATGTGAGAGTCGCCTGGCGAACGATGAACCCCGAGTGCTCCCGCCGGAGCGCATGGTAGGCGGTGCGGGGCGTGCGGTCGGGAGCGATCAGGCCCCATTCGCGCCAGCCGTTCGGATTTGTGCCGACGTACCGGCTTCGGTAATCGTTGAAACTCCAGATGGAGGCGCCGGCGATGAAGGGCCTCTCCCGGAAAATCGCGAGCATGGCCCGGAACCAATCGACGCGTTCGGCCTCGTCGTCGACGAAGTCGTGCCGCAGGCCGTATTCGGTGATGAGGAGAGGCTTGCCGGGGTAGCGTCCATGGACGCGATCGATATTCTCCGCATTGGCCTGGGGTGTCCCTCCGTAGGTGTTGAGGCAGACGAAGTCGACCAAGTGGGAACCTTCGTCTGCGGGTTTGAGATTGGACTTTGACGCTCGGTTGCTGACGAACGTGACCAGGCGGGTGGGATCAACCTTGCGGGTGAAGTCCTGCATCGACTGCACCCATTGCAGGCCCTCGGGCGAATCGGACTCGAACTCGTTGCCCACGCTCCAGGCAATGATGGACGGATGGTTCCAGTCGCGCTCCATCATTTCCAGATGTTGGGCGCGAAACATTCTCTGCATGGCCGGATTGGCGAGTTGTGAGGCCTTCCAGCCCGTGTTGCCTGCCTCCGCGATCAGCAGCATGCCGTGGCGGTCCGCCCAGTCGAGAATGACAGGTGAAACTGGATAATGGCTGAGACGCTGGAAGACGAACCCGCCGCGCTTCATCAGTTCGAGATCCCGG
>JBBQIU010000836.1:0-2204 GCA_038325245.1 Verrucomicrobiota bacterium | reverse complement strand
CCTCCGCAATCGGTTCTCCGTATTGAAGGACGCGTCCTGTCGGGGTCGAGGAAAGCGCGCTTCCTCATGGAGATTTGGATTCGGCGTTTGGCGGAGCGATCTCCGGCAGATGAACTCCGCTGGCGAGGTTCATCTGAAAGTAGATCCGCTTCGGGATGCGATCCTCCTTCGTGAACTCGATGCATACGTGGAGCGTGGCGGTCAAAGCCCGGAGGTTCAATCCCCCGTCCCTCCGGCTCCTTGTCTCCGTGGCAAGCCCCTCTATCCGCCGTCCGCCGCACTCCCCAAAGTCAGTTCGCACTGAAGCACCAGCGCGCCGTGGACGCTCGCCGAGGCTTGCGCCTGGATCAGGCGTCCGAGTCGGCCCTTCACCTCCGCATGCAATGTGATCACGTCGCCCGGTCGCGCTGATCCCATGATCTTCGCTCCCCGGATCGCCGCCAGCTTCAGTCCCGGCAACGCCCCCTGGTTCGGATCGCTCTGCGCCACCACACCCGCCAACTGCGCACACGCCTCGATCAACAGAACCCCCGGCATCAACGGTTCGCCAGGAAAGTGTCCCCGGAGAAACGCCTCGTCGCCACGCAGCCGGTACTCACCCGTCCCCCGCCGCCCCGGATCGAGTTCGAGAACCCGGTCCACGAAGCGAAATTCGGACCCGTGCGGCAATCGACTCAGCGCCTCGACCTCGACAGCGTCCATCAGCGTCCGGTGGACAGGGGTTCCGACACCTTCTCGTCCGGTTCAAACACGATTCGAAACAAGCCATCGTCGAGCACCGGATTGATCTGCACGTCACTGAAATCATTGCGCATCGTCGAACCATCCGGAAACGCCAGTTCGGTGGCCTGCAACGTCGCGTTCTCCGCGGACAACACCACCCGGAACTTCGGCAGAATCCGCCGGACCGACGCCACCCGTGGCCGCAGATTGACTTCGACCACCCCGTTGGTGACGACTTCGGAAACCACCGTGAAGCGTTCGTCGAGGTCCTTCCGACTCCTCGGAAAACCCGCCTCGAGCAGGGTCAACATCTGCGACCACGGTCCGCCCGCGCCTGCGTCGACCGGATACCTTTCCCCGCGCCGAAGCCGCGGGTAGTGCACCACCACGGCATTCGTCTCCCGCACCGCGATCGTCTGTGCCGGAACGCCCAACTCCCATCGGAAGCGGTCCGGCGTCGCAAACCAGACCCGGCCTTCGGTCTTCAAGGGCTGTTTCAGGGTCTTCAAAGACCGGGTCTGGACGAAGGATGCCGACCACGTCCGGATGGCTCCCTGTTGGTCGAGCCATTCGCTGACATAATCCCTCGCCGTAGTCGCCTGACCGTCGTGGACGCACGTGAATCCGATGAGCATCAGCGCGACGAACCGGGCGCCGGAGGCCAGACGGGCACGAAGTGAAACCATTGCCGCGCATGCTGCCGGATGTGGGGTTCGAAAGCACGCAGGATGTCCTGCGTCAGATCCCGCCGTGCTTCCCGGTTCCCGAGCGCGCGTCGCTCATAGGTGATCGGAGGCAGGACGTGCGCGGCATACCGCCCGCCAACCGCCGGCAACAGGACCGGCAACAGCGCGCAGCCGGTGGCGCGGGCTAGTTCGGCTCCGGCGATCGACGCCGGGAACGGCCGACCGAACAACTCAACATCGACGGCGCTGCCCGACGGGGGCCGGTCCACCAGAAGGGCCACGACCGCACCATCCTGAAGCCGCTTAATGACCTCGATGAAGGCGAACGCATCCCTCCCGATCACCAGCGTTTCCACGCCCCAGCGCGCACGCGCCGCCTGCCGCATCTCTGTGAATCCCTCGCCGGGCTCCGACTGCGTGATGACTACGAGCGGGATGCCATGCCGTGCCAGGAGGGGCGCCCCGAACTCCCAATTCCCAAGGTGCGGCGTCAGCAACAGAATCCCCCCACCCGATGCGCGTGCCTTTTCCAAATGCTCCCAGCCCGTGAACTCCGAGAATAGTTCCGCCACGGGCCGGCCCGATTCGTAGATCCAGAGGTCCGCCAGTTTCCTCCCGAAATCACCGAAGAGCTGCCAGGACACCCACCGCGCCTGCGAGGCGTCGCCCGACAGGACGGGCTGCAAGTTGTCGGCCACCACGCGGCGCCTCGACGGGACCAGCGCGGAGTAGAGGATACCACCCGCGAACGCGGCTCCCGACAGGATCCACCTCGGGGTCACGCGTCCGATCCAC
>JBBQIU010000835.1:0-2208 GCA_038325245.1 Verrucomicrobiota bacterium | reverse complement strand
TTCAGGGCGCGGCCCAGACGCTGACGGTGCTCGGCTCCGCGGTGGGCCCACTCCTGCTGGCCAGGGTGGTCGAGGGCACCGGTTCCTACGCGCCGGCCTTCCAAACCTTGGGCGTCGTCGTCCTCGCCACGGGTGTCGCGGCCTGGTTCTGCCGGGCGCCCGATTTCTCCGCGAGGTTCAGACCTGCTCGAAGTAACGGCGCTTCTCCCAATCGGTGACGGCGTCGCTGAACGCCTGATGTTCCAGCCGCGCGTGGCGGACGTAGAATTCCACCACGGCCTCTCCGAAGGCGCTCCGCGCGAGCTTCGACGCTTCGAAGAGTTCCGTCGCTTCGCTGAGACTGCTTGGCAACCGCTTCAACGCCGCATCGACATAGGCGTTGCCACGGTATTCATCGCCACAGTCCAGACCTTCTTCGACGCCCGCCAGCCCCGCCGCCAGCATTGCCGAGAAGGCCAGGTAAGGATTCGCATCCGCCCCGGGCATGCGGTTCTCGATTCGAAACGAATTCCCGTGTCCGACGATTCGGAACCCCGTGGTCCGGTTATCCGTGGCCCAGGCCATGCGGGTCGGCGCCCAGCTTCCCGGCTGGTAGCGTTTGTAACTGTTCACCGTGGGCCCGTAGAACAGGCACAACTCCGGCGAGTACTTCATCAGGCCACCCAGGAACTGCCGGAAGAACGGACTTGGCCCGCCTTCCCCGGCCTTCGCCTTCGCCTTCGCCTTGCCTTTGCCGCGCCCCTCGCCTTGTCCATCCCAGAACAGGCTCCGGCCGGCCTTCCAGAGGCTCATGTGGATATGACATGAGTTTCCGGCTTCCGAGGGCGCGTACTTGGCCATGAAGGAGACGGACTTCCCGAATTGGGCGGCGATCTCCTTCACGCCCTGTTTGAACACCACATGGCGGTCCGCCATTTCCAGCGGTTCGGCGTACCGAAAATTGATCTCGTGCTGGCCCCGACTCCATTCACCCTTGCTGTTCTCGATGGGAACACCGGCCTCTGTCAGACCGTTCCGGATGGCTCGCATGAGGGGTTCGTCCCGCCCGGGTTGCAGCAGATGATAATCGATGCGGTAGTCGCTCGAAGGCTTCAGATCCGCATAGCCTCCCGCAAACGCCGCCTCGTATGTCTGATTGAACAGGTAGAACTCCAGCTCGCTCGCCGCGAAACTCGTCCAACCCCGGTCCGCGATGCGCCCCAATTGGCCCCGCAACACGGAACGGGGTGCTTCCAATACATAGGAACCGTCTTCCCGCTTATAATCGCAGATCACCAGGGCGGCCCCCGTCTGCCAGGGAAGGATGCGCAGCGTCGAAAGATCCGGTCGGATCTCAAAGTCGCCGAAACCCGACTCCCAGTTCGCCACCTTGAATCCGTCCAACGGATCCATGTCCAGGTTCACGGTCAGGAGGTAGCTGCACCCATGCGTCCCGGAATCGACGCATTCCTCGAGAAAGAAATCGGCCCGATACCGCTTGCCCACCAGGCGGCCGAACGGGTCCGGGAACCCGACGAGAACCGTGTCGATGGACCCGGATTTCACCTTCGCCTTCAGTTCCTGGAGAGTCATAGGCGCGTCATTCACCGACATAGATGTTCTTGAGTTCCGTATAGCCTTCCATCGCCGCCATGCCCAGGTCCCGGCCCAGGCCGCTCTGCTTGAAGCCACCGAAGGGAGCCTCGACGTGCACGCTGCTGTGACTGTTCACGCTCAGGACGCCGCTTTGCACGGCGCGCGCCACGCGGAGTGCCCTCGAAAGGTCGCGGGTCCACAGGGAGCCGCTCAACCCGTACGGCGACGCGTTCACCTCCCGGATCATTTCCGCCTCCTCGTCAAACGGGGTGATCGCCACCACCGGCCCGAATATCTCCTCGCGCCAGCAACGATCCGACGTTCCGACGTTGAGCAGGACGGTGGGCTCGAGAAAGTAGCCCTTCGACGCCGGCCTCGCACCGCCTGCGGCAAATCGCGAACCACACTCCCGCGCGTCCTTGAGGAACGCTTCCACCGACGCACGCTGGCCGGCCGAGACAAGCGGCCCCAGTTGGGTCTCGTCCTTCGACGGATCACCCACCACCAGCTTTCGCGTCGCAGCCACGAACCGTTCCACGAATCCCTCGTACACGGAACGCTCGACGAACATCCGGCTCCGGGCGCAGCAATCCTGACCAGTGTTGGCAAAGACACTCATCGGCGACACCTCCG
>JBBQIU010000834.1:0-2211 GCA_038325245.1 Verrucomicrobiota bacterium | reverse complement strand
GAAGAACCGGGTCAGCGCGGCGTCGGCGCCCTCGGATTTGGGGGAAGACGTCGTGGTGCTGAAGCCTTCGGTGAAGCGCTTTTACGGCCATGGAGTGCCGGGGGTTCAGGCCGAGGAATTGGGTGGGAGGCTGATCGTGATCGAGGGGGCGGACGGGTCGGGACGCTCGACGCAGATCGCACGGCTTGTGGACTGGCTGGAGGGGACGGGGCACGCGACGAACCAGGTGGGGTTGAAGCGCTCGAACCTCGTCAGCGACGAATTGGAAGTGGCGAAGGATCGCAACACGCTCAGCCGGACGACGCTCAGTCTGTTTTACGCCACGGACTTTGCCGACCAGCTCGACAACGTGATTCTTCCCGGGCTGAGAGCGGGTCATATCGTTCTGGCGGACCGCTATATCTATACGTTGATGGCCCGCGATCTGGTCCGGGGGATGGACCCGAAGTGGTTGCGACAGCTCTATGGCATGGCGCTGGTTCCGGACGCGGTCTTTTACCTGCACGTCTCGCCGGAGAACCTGATCGAGCGGAACTTCGCGAAGGATTTCACACTGGATTACTGGGAGAGCGGGATGGATCTCGGCCTGTCACGGGACATGTTCGAAAGTTTCATTGAGTATCAGAAGCGGATTGTGGAGACATTCCGACAGTTTCGGACCGAGTTCGAATTCACCATCGTGGATGGGGATCGACCCATGGATAAGGTCCAGGAGGAATTGCGGTTGAGAATCAGCGCGATGCTGAAGGGCGAGGAAGTGCCCAAGGTTTGAGGAAGGAACCGAAATGAACTGCAACCGGCCCCGGCCCAGGTGGGTGTGGATCGCATCGAGAACGGAGACCGGCCGCCCGCGGGTGGCTGGAATGGAGGAAAGGAACGCGTTGCCATGAAATTCCTGCTGCTGCTTGTCGCCTGGTGCGTGCTGTTGGCGTTGTGCTGGCCCCTGGCGCTGCTCGTGATCGTGCTCGCGCCGTTCGTGTGGCTGATTCTCATCCCGTTCCGATTGGTTGGGGCAGCCGTGGGGGGAGTGCTGGCCCTGTTCAGGGCGTTAATTTTCCTGCCCGCCCGGCTCCTTGGGTACAAGGGCTGAAGGGCCGCGGAGCCATGGGCCAGGGATGCCTCGCGAGCACGGAATCGGAGGGAGGCAGGAAGGAAGGGATTGGGCTTAGGAACCCTGCCGATCTGAGGGCGGGTGGTCGGAATTGGGAAGGCTTACCGGCGTCGCGTGGGGTCTCCGGGCATGGGTATGTAACGGACGGCGTGTCTGCGGCGTTACAGTGGGTGAAGATCGGAGCCATCGAACATGCACGAGGAGTCACTTGAGCTCGACTCCGGCTTGGACCGGGTCCGGCAAGGTGACGAGGACGCGGCGCGTGGGTTGGTGGCGCGTCTCAACCCATTGGTGATGAAGATTGTGCGAGCAAACCTGCCGCATCGCATGGCGGTGGAGGACCTGACCCAGGAGGTGTTCGCCCGCGTATTCGACCGCCTTTCAAGCTACGAGGTCCGATCCGGCATCCCCTTTGAACACTGGGTCTCCCGCTTGGCCGTCCGGACCTGCCTGGACGCCCTGCGCTCGGAACGAAGGAGGCCGGAGATCCGGTTCTCGGATTGTTCGGACGGAGAGGGACGGTGGCTGGACTATCTCGTTTCGGGCTCAGCCGGCCCCCCGGAGGCGAGCGCGCGTGATGCCCGGGAGGTTGTGGAACGACTCTTGGGTCAGCTTCCGCCGGAGGATCGGTTGGTGATTTCCCTGCTGGATCTGGAGGGGAAATCCGCGGCGGACGTGAGCACGCTGACGGGATGGTCGCGCGTGGGGGTCCGGGTGCGTGCATTCCGTGCGCGCACGCGACTTCGGCGGGTGGCGGTGTCGCTGGAGGAGCGGGGGGAGCTATGAGCCACTTCGAAGAGCGGTGGAAGGAATGTGTGCGTGTTGCGCGTCTGGCGCCGGGGCGGGGGGACCCCCCTCCGCCGTTGGTGGCGGCCATTCAGGCACGGCGGAACCGATCCCCGGAAGAGGATCCCTCCGATGTGGAAACCGCTGCGTGGTGGCGTTGGTACGGGACGCGGGGGGTCGCGGTGGCGTCATTGGTGGCCGTGGTCTGCGTCGTCTTCGCGTTGCAGGGGATGAAGGAGAGGGATCCGTTCCGACCTGGGGTGGAGGATGCCGTGGCTGAGGTTTTCTTCCTTTTATGAACGCACGTCGACATG
>JBBQIU010000833.1:0-2211 GCA_038325245.1 Verrucomicrobiota bacterium | reverse complement strand
GAGGCAGCAGGTCCAGCGTCGTTTGGGGGGTTTGCCGCCGACCACGGCGAGGTATTCACGGACGGCGTGGCGCGCTTCGATGGCTTGGGAATACGCCAGAACGTTGCCGGCGGTGCGGGTGAGGAGGACGACGCCGCTGAGTTCGGGCTCGAGGGCCCGGACGATGCGCAGATAGGTCAGGCTACGTTCCAGGGCCCAAGGGGCGCCGGCAGCAATGGCGGCATCCAACGCCTGCTGAAGGTCGGAAGTGTCCGGATGGGTTCGGGTCGCGGCGCACACGACTCCAACCGGCTTGTCGAGGGCGAGGCATCTCGGATCCTCATGGAGAATGGGGATGGGCGGGAATCCGGGAAGTTCGATGATGGGCGGCAGAGGCATGGGACGGCTGGATGAGCCGTCGGCATTCTCTGGCGTTGCAGACCGGAATTCAAAATTCAAATCCGGGAAACCCGATGGGGTGGGTTCCTCCGCGCGGGTCACCGAGAGGGCTCGGGATCCGGGCTGGATAGGTCAATCCGCCTTCAGCGCGCTGAGGGGATCGAGACGCGTGGCGCGACGGGCGGGAAACCAGCAGGCCGCGAGCGCACTGGCTGAATGGGGACTGGGGACTGGGGACTGGGGACTCGTGAATGGTGACTCCCCCCGCTCTACCCGGCTACCGCTTCGCGTTCCTCGACAATGCGGCCGTCGAAGAGGTGGATGGTGCGATCGGCGTGGCGGGCGAAGCGGGGGTCGTGGGTGACCATGCAGATGGTGGCGCCTTCGCGGTGAAGGTCGCGGAGAAGATCCATGACGGCATCGCCGTTCTTGGAATCGAGATTCCCGGTGGGTTCGTCGGCGAGGAGGAGGGAGGGATTGCCGACGAGGGCGCGGGCGACGGCGACGCGTTGCTGCTGGCCGCCGGAGAGCTGGGACGGGTAGTGATTGAGTCGATGGGACATGCCGACTTTTTCGAGGGCGGCCTGGGTGGCGGAGCGTCGTTCGCCTGAGGCGAGGCCGCGGTAGGTGAGAGGGAGTTCGACATTTTCATAGACGGTGAGGTCGCCGATGAGATTGAAGCTTTGGAAGATGAAGCCGATTTCGCGGTTGCGGATGCGGGCACGCTGGGCGAAGTCGAGGTTGGCGACGGCCTGACCGTTGAGGGTGTAGGCGCCGCCGGATGGGGTGTCGAGGAGGCCGAGAATGGAAAGGAGGGTGGATTTCCCGCAGCCGGATGGGCCGGCGATGGAGACGTACTCACCCTTGGCGAGGGAGAGGTGGATGCCGGAAAGGGCGTGGGTCTCGACCTCGTCGGTGAGGAAGACCTTGGTGATGGTGTCGAGGAGGATGAGAGGTTCGGGGTGCATGAAATGAATTTTACCTTAGCCTTACGCGGTTGTGGGCGTCCCATTGGCTCATGTCGGAGAGGATGATCTGGTCGCCGGGCTGGAGGCCGTCGAGGATCTCAATGGTGCTGACCGAGCTGCGTCCGAGTTTGACCGGCACACGGATGGCTTCCTTGCCGCCGTTGACGATCTTGAAGAGACCGGTCGTGCTGCGTTCCTGGCCCTGGACGGGTTTGGCGACGTGGAGGACGTCGACGAGGCGCTCGAGTTCGATGGTGCCTTCGACGCTCAAGTCAGGGCGGGCGCCCCTCGGGAGTGGGCCTTCGAGTTTGACCTCGACGAGGACGGTTCCGTTCTGGACGGCCGGGTCGACCCGCTGGACACGTCCGGCGACGATGCCATTGCGGGTGTCGATGGTGGCGACCTGTCCGTTCATGACGTCGCGGGCCTGGGTTTCAGGGATGCGGACGTCGGCGCGGAGTTGGGTGGGGACGACGACTTTGGCAAGGGTGGCGGAGGGGGTGACGCGTTGCCCGACCTGCAGGGGTTCGCGGTCGCCAGTCTGTTGGAGAACGCCTGCGATGCCGGCACGGACGGAGAGGTTGGAGACCTGTCGCTGCTTGAGGGCGAGCATGGCGGTGAGCTTTTGGACTTCGGCTTGCTGCACGGCGAGTTGGGCGTTGGCGCTGCTTTTTGCGAATTCCTGCCGGCGATCATCGATCTCGATGCGGGCCCTGAAATCGTCGGCCTTGGAACGGGACTTCTTGCGGAGGATCTCCGGCACGAGGCCATCGCGGGCGAGGACTTCGTCGGCCTGGGCTTCGAGGTCAGCTTGGGCGAACTCGGCCTTCAGGGTGGCGAGTTGGGAGATCTGGTTGAGGCGTTC
>JBBQIU010000832.1:0-2224 GCA_038325245.1 Verrucomicrobiota bacterium | reverse complement strand
GGTGAGGGGTCCCGGCATTCCCCTTGCAACGACTCGGGTGCAGTTCATGGGTAGGGGTGGGGATAGCCAGGGCGTTGCCCTGGGCTAGGTGTGGACGAAGCCTTCGGCATCGATGCCAGGCAGGAGGCCAGCGGTTACTTCGGGGCGGGAGCCGCCACGTACAGACGGGCTAGTTCGCGGAGGAGTTTCTCGAGGCTCAGGTAGTAGTCGTCCTCGGGAAGGGTGGATTTCTGATCGCGAAGGGCGCCGATCTCCAGTTCCAACTGGTCGCGGCGCGTGCGGGATTCCGGGGACAGATCGTTCTCGGCGGCACTTCGAGCGAGGTGGATCTGGTGGGCACGCAGTCCGTCGACCGGGGCGCCGTCACGGGAACGTTTGGTCGCGCGCAATCCACGGAACCATTCGGCGGGGGTTCCGAGGCCGTCGCCGTTGTCGTCGATGAGGGCGTGTTCGGTGGCGAGGCGGCCGTCGGTCTTATAGAACTCGGTAACTTGGAAGGAGGCGCTGAGGAAGGCTTCGAGGAGGGAGGTCTGCCCGTCCTGGTCGAGGTCGGCGCTGGGGTTCGTGATGGCCTGGGCGAGGCGGCTGCCGAAGCGGGTGAAATTGATTTCGTTGCCGCTTCGGGTGGCGGTGATGACGACGCGGTTGGTGCCTGCAAGGGCCTTCATGAACGGGGCGCTGGCGGACGCGGTGTTGATGATCGCGAGGCGTCGGCGGAATGGCTGGAGCCAAGGAGCGAGATCGGTGGCGATCAGGTCGGGGCCGCGGAGATTGAAGCGGGCATCGCGACCGTCGAATGTGCCGTGGCCCACCAGCACGAGCCAGGCGTCGCCGCCTTCCTTCGGGGTTTTTTCAAGCGCCTGACGGACGAGGGTGAGGTCGTCGATCTCTGGGGGTTCGTTGGTGGGGGAGAGACCTACGGTGCTGAGATTCGCTCCGGCGGATTGGCACGCTTGCTGCCAATGTTCGGCCTGTTGAAGAAAGTTGGCGCCAAACTCGGATTCGCCGGCGGCGCCGACGACGAGGAGGACGGTGGGGGTATCGTCGGTGGCGGAAGCGGCGGCGGGGATGGCGAGGGCGAAGCAGGCGAGGAGGACGAGGAGTGTTCGGATGCCAGGCGGGAGGCCAGCCGTTAAGGAGGGAAGGTTCATGGTAGGGGACCACGGTTTGCGAACCGGGCATTCGGACCATGAACTGCGGAAGGAAAGGCTGGCCTCACCCCGGCCCTCTCCCGGGAGCGGGAGAGGGGGAAATGGCTCAGAGTTTTTCGGAGGGTATGGCCGCAGGTTTTCGGGGCACGGGTTCGCATTGCTCGCGTGCGGTGATCCAAGCATTTCTCTCGCGCCGCGCGCCAGTCCCTCTTCCTTTGGGAGAGGGTTAGGGTGAGGGGTTCCCGGCACACCCTTTGCAAGGGCCTGGGGACGGTTCATGGAGGGTCGCGGTGAGATCGAATTCACGGCAGTCCTTTGACCCGGCGAAGGCCCCATTCGGCGACGAGGCACGCGAGGGCGAAGGCGAAGAGAAACGGGGTGTGCCAGGCCGGATAGGCCCAGGTTTCCATGACGGGGGCGGTGCGGGTGGGGAGTTCCTTTACAAAACTGCCGAGGCTTTCGGCCGCGATGACGCGTCCACCGGTCTTGCGGGCAATTTCCTCGAGCAGGGAGAGATTGGGCACTCGCGAACGGAACTCCTCGGCAACGGGATCGCTGGTCCAGCCGGATTCGGCGCGGCCTTCCTCGGCGCCGAGGGTGTTCTGGACGCGAGCCCGGGCGCGGAAGCCGCCCGTCACGCGGGGGATGTAGGTGGCTTCGTAGAGTCCGGGTTCGGTGAGCGCGGGTTCGGCGCGGAGCACCAGGGTGTTGGTAGAAGGGCCGGCTCCGAAGATCACGGGTTCGACTTCAACGGACACGGCGGCGTTATCGGCGGGCTGGAATTGGGGATCCCGCACGCGGATCTCGAGGCGGACGGCGCCATTGGGGTCTTCGGGGATGGGTTCGGTGGTGACTTCGACGCGTTTGGGAATGTCGGACACGAGCCAGCGGATGAGTTGGCGCCAGCTTTTCTCCATGTCGTTACGGGCTTCGGGGCTTTGCATACCCCAGCGCCAGAAATCGCCGATGAGCAGCGCGCCGGTGCGGCCGTGGCCGAAGCGTTGGATGGCGAGGGCGGGGAGGTCCTTGCCTTCGGGGTCCTTTGCGGTGGCGATGACCGAGGCGCCGGGTTT
>JBBQIU010000831.1:0-2229 GCA_038325245.1 Verrucomicrobiota bacterium | reverse complement strand
ATCCACGCGAACGTCGGCGCCCTCGTTCCCCTCTGGCTCCTCGGCATCTTCTGGACCTGGCTCTACGAAAAGACCAACGACCTTTCCGCTCCCATCCTCAGCCACGCCCTTTTCAACACCACCAACTTCGCCTGGATCCTGTTCGCGCCTCCCGAAGTCCTCGGTCAGCCATGAAAGAGTTCGATCTCATCGCCCTCCTGACCCGCAATCTCCCCACCCACCCGGGTGTCATCGCGGGGCCCGGAGACGACTGCGCCCTGCTCGACCTCGGCCTGCCTGACCACTGGATCGTCTTCAAGACAGATGCCGTCGTCGAAGGCATCCATTTCTCTCCCGAGACCGCTCCCGAAAAGGTGGGCCACAAAGCCCTCGCCCGCGTCCTCAGCGACTTCGCCGCCGCCGCCGCCGCCCCCAACGCCGCCCTGGTCACCCTCGCCCTGCCCCCGACATTCGACCCCGCCCGAATCGAAGCCCTCTACACCGGACTCTGCGCCACGGCACAACGATGGAATGTCGCCATCGTCGGCGGCGAAACCACCACCTGCCCCGAACGCATCCTCGTGTCGATCGCCGCACTGGGAACCGTGGAAAAAAAACGCTCCGTGCGCCGCTCCGGCGCCCAGCCGGGCGACGCTCTCTTCGTCAGCGGCGAACTCGGCGGGGCTCTCGCCGGTCATCATCTCGACTTTCAACCTCGCCTCGACGAAGCCCGATGGCTCACCGAGACGTTCCACGTGCATAGCATGATCGACCTCAGCGACGGCCTCGCCGGCGATCTCCGCCACATGACCCTCGCCAGCGGGGTCGGCGCGGACCTCCTCGAGGAAAGCCTGCCCATCCGATCCGCCGCCAGACTCCGCGCCCGCTCCGGCGACAGCGCCAAGTCCGCCGTCCTCGCCGCCCTCACCGATGGTGAGGATTTCGAACTGCTCTTCACCGTCGCCAGCCGGGACGCGGTCCCGGTGCTTGACGGATGGAAATCCCGCTTCCCCGGCGTCCGGTTGACGTGCATCGGCCGCATCACCCGGGAAACCACCGTGCAACTCCGCAACCGACAAGGCCCCCGCCCCCTGCCCAGCCATGGATACGTTCACTTCGAATAGCCCTCGGGAGACCGAGGATCTTGGGGAACGACTCGGCCTCGCGGCCCGACCCGGCTGGGTGTTCGCCTTGTCCGGTGACCTCGGGGCGGGCAAGACCCGCCTCGTCAAGGGCCTCGCCCGCGGTCTCGGAATCCGCAGCCGCATTCAGTCGCCCACCTTCGCGCTCGTTCAGGAACACCGCGATGGGCGCCTCCCCCTCTATCACCTGGACCTCTATCGCCTCAACAACACCCTCGAGATCCTCGGCGCCGGTCTCGAACCCTACTTCTCGCCCACCGACGGCGTCTCCGTCATCGAATGGTACGAACGCTGGGAAGGCCCACCTCCCCCTTTGTTTTGCCCTATCCGTCTCGAACACGGCGGAGCAGATGTCCGACGGATTCAGTATGATCTGCCTCGCCCTTGAATGTTCCACCAGCCGCCGGTCGGTCGCCGTCGCGCGTGACGCCGTCCTGCTCGCCGAAGCCTCCCATTCCGCCGGCCGCGAGACGCCGCTCTTCTCCATGATCGTCGGGGTGCTCGCGCGCGCGTCCGTCGCGCGCCACGACGTCCAGTCCATCGCCATCGGTCTCGGCCCCGGCTCCTACACCGGCATCCGCATCGCCATCGCTGCCGCGCAGGGCTGGGAACTCGCCCACTCCGTGCGCCTGCTCGGTGTCGACTCCGTGGAAGCCACCGCCCACCGCGCCCGCCTCCTTGGGCTCCGGGGAAGGATTGCCGTCGTCGCCGACGCCCACCGCGGCGAATGCTACGTCGCCGAATACGACCTGAACCCCGACAGCATTGTCCCTCTGACCCCTCTTCGCATCGCCACGAGGCCAGAGGTGGAAGTTCTGCGAAGTGCGGGGGCCCGCATCGCCGGCCCCGAGCTGGAGGCTCTCGGCCTCCAGGGTGACTCGGTGTTCCCCGACGCCGCAGCCCTTACGGACCTCGCCTTTGGACGAACTAGCTTCCTGCCACCCGAGCAACTCGAGCCGATCTACCTTCGCCCGACCACATTCGTGAAGGCGCGTCCCGCCCGCACTCTTCCGGGAACCGTCATCCCGTAGCGAAGTGTCCCGCGTCGCGCCGAATGGAGATTCGATCCATGGACGCCCCACTTGCCGAAGAATGAATCCACTGAAAC
>JBBQIU010000830.1:0-2229 GCA_038325245.1 Verrucomicrobiota bacterium | reverse complement strand
CGCCTCGGCGAAGGCCCTGAGGGGCTCAAGTTCACAAACGCCCCGCCGGGGATCAAATTCGCCCTTGGCGAGAACGTGAAGCAGGCGAATTGGGGCGAACGCTTCACCACCCGCTTCCCCCAAAGCCGGATGGGCGTGCCGACGTTCTACATCAACCGATTCGAAGCCGCCCGCCAGTATGCCGACGAGCGCCGGCGCGCTGCGCGACCCGGACCCGTCGGAGCCCCTGCCCCGGCCCCGGTTGCCAGGGACCTGGAACTCGAGGCCCTCGTGGAGATCCTGGAAGGCTCGCGTCTGATCCATTGCCACAGCTACCGCCAGGACGAGATTGTCGCGTTCCTGCGCACGATGGAGTCGTTCGGAATCCGGGTGGCCACGCTCCAGCACATTCTCGAAGGCTACAAGGTCGCCGATGAAATCGCCCGGCACGGCGCGGGCGCCAGCGCCTTCTCGGATTGGTGGGCCTTCAAGTACGAGGTACTCGACGCCATCCCCCACGCGGGCTCGATCCTGCACCAGCGCAACGTGCTCGTGAGCTTCAACTCGGACTCGAGCGACCACGCCCGACGCCTGAACCTCGAGGCCGCCAAGGCGGTCAAGTACGGCGGCACGCCCGAGGTCGAAGCCTTGAAGTTCGTCACTCTCAACCCGGCGCGGCAACTGGGCATCGATCGCTGGACCGGCTCCCTCGAGGCCGGCAAGGACGCCGACATCGCAATCTGGTCCGGACACCCGCTCGACACCCGAAGCGTGTGCCTCCAGACGTGGATCGAAGGGAGGAACAATTTCGATCGCTCCCGGGAACCCGACCGCGTCCGGGCCCTGGTCGAGGAGCGGGATCAACTGGTGGCGAAGGCCCGAAAAATTACAAAGGACGCGTCAGCCTCCGAAGCCTCCGAGAAGGCCCGCGAACGATTCTTCCTCCGCGCTCTCGAGCAGGCCCGCAATCTCGGGGTCGTCGAATGCGCCGATTGCCAATTCCCGAATCGCCTCTGAACACCCCAAGCCATGACGCTCCGGTTCCTCCTGCTCTTCGCCTTCGGCCTGGCACTGCACGCCCGCTCCGCCAGCCTCATCCTCGTCAATGCGATCGTCCACCCGGTTGCCGGCCCTGCCCTGACGAACACGGCGGTCTTCGTGCGAGATGGCCGCATCACCGCGGTCGAACCGCTGCCCGCCTCCGGGGCGATCGCCGATCCGGTGGTGGACCTTCATGGACTCCACCTCTATCCCGGCCTCATCGCCCCCCATACGGTCCTCGGGCTCATCGAGATTGATGGTGTCCGCGCCACCCGCGACACAACCGAGGTGGGCGGCTTCCGGCCCGACGTCTTCGCCTGGGTGGCCATAAACCCCGATTCCGAACTGATCCCCGTGGGCCGCGCCAACGGGTACACACACGCCCAGGCCGTCCCCCAGGGTGGCGTCGTCAGCGGATTCTCCTCCGTGTTCGCCCTCGACGGCTGGACCAACGAAGAACTCTCCATCCGGAAGGCGGCCGCGCTCCACATTTTCTGGCCGGACTTCAGCCTCGATCCCACCCCAAAGGACCGCGCCCCCCAGCCGGACCGATGGAAATCGCTTGAGGATCAGGTGCGGGAGCGGAAGGAGCGGCTTCGCGAGGTCGACGATTTCTTCCGGGACGCCGAGGCGTACGCCCAAGCCCGTCGTGCGGCGCTGGGAGACCTTCCGGCCCAACCGTCGGCCGGCTTGGGAGACAACCGGTCACCCGTCACCTCTGGATTTCGGAGGGTGCCCGCCTGGGAAGCCATGCTCCCGGTGGTCCAGGGGGAGGTTCCCGTCTTCGTGCATGCGGACGAATCGCGTCAGATCCGTTCGGCAATCGAGTGGGCGGTGAGCCGCAAACTCCGCATGGTGCTCGCGGGAGGCCGTGACGCGGGGCGGCACGCGGAACTGCTCGCCCGTCATGGAATTCCGGTGGCCTACGAGGATGTCTACACACTCCCCACCCGCGACACCGACCCCTACGACGTCCAGTTCGCGGCGCCGGCTGTCCTCTCGAAGGCAGGCGTGAAGGTTTCCTTTGCCGGTGGCGCGAATCGGTTCGGCGCATCGAATCTTCGCAACGTTCCCTATGCCGCGGGGCAGGCCGTGGCGTTCGGCCTGTCTGCGGACGAGGCCCTCCGGGGAATCACACTTTATCCTGCGGAAATCCTCGGGCTCGCCGATCGCCTCGGCTCGATCGAACCTGGCAAAGAAGCCAGCCTG
>JBBQIU010000829.1:0-2232 GCA_038325245.1 Verrucomicrobiota bacterium | reverse complement strand
GCGCTGACTTCCCACGCCCCAACCAGGACGCCTCCATGATCACCAGCAGACGCCATTTTCTCGTCGGTTGCTCCGCCGGGCTGGCCGCCTTCGGCGCCTCCCGCCTTTCCTCCCTCGGCTTGGCCCAACCCGGATCCCCTTCCCCGAACCGCGATATCATTGTCGTCGTGTTCCTCCGCGGCGGCATGGACGGCCTCAGCCTGATCCCGCCCCTCGACGGCGAGGACCGCGCCCACTACGAGGAGGCTCGCCCCCGACTTGGGGTTCCTGTCACCGGGCCCGGTGCCGCGCTTCCCCTGAACGCTCAGTTCGGTCTCCATCCCGCCGCCGCGCCGCTGCACCCGCTCTTCCAGGCCGGCAAACTCGCCATCGTCAACGCCGTCGGAAGCTCCGGAAGCCGGAGTCACTTCGATGCCATGCGCTACCTCGAGGTCGGCACTCCCGGAGACAAGAACACCTCCAGCGGATGGCTCGCCCGCCACCTCCGAAGCGCCCCGTCCCTGCCCGCCCAAATCCTCATCCCGTCCGTAAGCACTGGGCAACTCCCCGCCGCCTCCCTGCTCGACAGCCCCGAAACCATCACCCTCGAGGATGTCAGCACCTTCAGCCTCAGTCAGTACGGCGACCCCTCCTGGTCGCGCGGCGATCAACTCCGGTCCCTTCGCCGATTCTTTGCCCAGGGCGACTCCGCCATCCACCGCGCCGGCATCCAGGCCCTCAACGCCGCCGGACTCATCGAGAGCTATGCGGGCGCCACCTACCAGCCCAACCCCGGCGTCGTCTACCCCAACCAGCCGTTCGGCAAACACCTCGAACTCGTCGCCCGCCTCATCAAGCTCAATGTCGGCCTCCGCGTCGCCACCGTCGACCTCTTCGGATGGGATACCCACGAACACCAGGGCACCAACGAAGCCAACGGCGCCTTCTGGCTACTCACCCAACTGCTCGCCGACGGCCTCGGCGCCTTCTACCGCGACCTCGACTCCAGCAACGCCGACGCCCCGATCCAACGCGTCACCATCGTCGTACAAAGCGAGTTCGGGCGGCGCTTGAAGGAGAATGCCAACCAGGGCACGGACCACGGCACCGCCAATCCACTGTTGATTCTCGGCGGCAACGTCAATGGCGGCGTCTACGGCGCCTGGCCCGGGCTGGCCAACGACCGGCTGTTCGACGGCGCCGATCTCACCCCCACCGTCGACTACCGCCAGATCCTCTCGGAAATCCTAATCCGCCGACTGGGCAACCCCAGACTCGGCGAAGTCTTTCCCAAGTACTCCGGGTATGAACCGCTGAACCTCGTCTCCGGCATTGACCTGGCCCCCGACTACACCGCCGCCGTTCCCTCCGCCCCAACCCATTTCCGCGCCGAACGCGTCTCAACCGCCCAGGTCCGCCTGACCTGGTCACCCGCCGACCACGCCGACGCCTACATCCTCGAACGCCGACTCGAACCCGCCGGCGTGTGGACCACCCTCGTCACCCTCGACGCGTTGACCTCCACCTTCGATGACACCCCGCCCCCCCAGGCGCCCCAACTCGCCTACCTCCTCCGCGCCAGAAACGCCGAGGGCGAAGGCCCCTCCGCCACCGCCGAACTCGCCGCCAGCCTCTCTCCCCTCGAACAATGGCGGCTCACGCATTTCGGCGCCCCCGACAATAGCGGCCCGGCCGCCGACGTCGCCGTGTCCTCCTCGGACGGCCTCTCCAATTTCACCAAATACGCCCTCGGCCTCGACCCGAAGACCCCCGCCGCCGAAGTCGGGGACGGCTTCATCCCGGGCAAACCCCGCATCGTCCTCGGTCCCGGCTCCGCCGCCATCGTCTATGTCAGGCCCACCGAACGCTTCGACGTCGTGTTCGACGTCCAGACGTCGACCGATCTCCTCGTGTGGACCTCCGTTCCTGTCTCGGCAGAAGGATCCATGGACGGTTGGACACGTTGGCGGGCCACCGTCCAATCGCCTCATCCCAAAGCGCAGTTCCTGAAGTTGACCGTTCGTCCCGCCTGACCCGGATCGTCACCACCCTGGTTTTGACCGGTGCCCAATGCTGTGCTACGGCCTTCAAGCGTGGTCGGGCCAGTTCCTTTCACTCAATCCATGAATACACCCACTCGCCTCGCTCCCCGTCTGGGGTGGCTTGGAATCCTCCTTCTGTCCGCGCAACTTCAGACCCGCGCTGACACCCTGACGGGGAGCGAGGCGAGTGGGTGTATTCATGGATTGAGTG
>JBBQIU010000828.1:0-2233 GCA_038325245.1 Verrucomicrobiota bacterium | reverse complement strand
TGGACTCAACAGGGATCGACCTGGGAGCGACCGGTTCTTCCTGCTCGGATCGGTGAACCCGTCACAGATTCTCGATGTGTCCGAGTCGTTGGCGGGTCGGGTGGGGATCGTTGAGCTGACGCCGTTCCTGGCGGCGGAGGTGCCGAAGATCGCGATCGAGAAGCTGTGGCACCGGGGCGGATTCCCGGACGCGTTGTTCGCGGAGAGCGACGCGGCTTGGGACGACTGGGTGATTTCGAAATCGAAGGGCGCCTGGGTCGGGGCGGCTTCAAGACCGTGTACCGCGGGCGCAATCCTGCCTGCGGAGTGAACGCGTATCCGGCCGCGGCAGCGCTTTGTGTGCCGCACACGCAGGACGAGGAGGCCCAGGCCCTGTTGCGCAACGAGCATCGGACGTTGGCGGCGCTGGAGCATCCGGGGATTGCCCGCATGCTGGGGCTTGAACGCGACGGGGAGACGCTCTTCGCGGTGATGGAATTGGTGGAGGGGCAGACCGTCGCGGAGCGGCTCAAGCAGGGCGGTTCCCTGCCGTTGGCGGACGCGGTGGCGATTGCCCGGCAGGTGGCCTCGGCACTCGATTACGCGCACGAGGCGCTTATGTTCCACCGGGACGTGAAGCCGGCCAATCGGGCTGAGTGAGCGAAGCTGCCGTGAAGGAGCCCACCTGGGCAGATCTCTGTGGGGTATTCCCTCTTCGGCGGAAAAACCGCTTGGGGAATCCGAGAAGGGCGGGCCCGATTTGCAGGATTCACCCACCCTCGAATCCGCCTCCCCCCCGTGGGGTCGGTCCTCGCTCGTCTCCGACTCCGCGTGTTCATCGGCCCCGGAGTCGCCGCGGTCCTCGCCTGCATCTGGAGCTGCCCCGGCAAGCATCGGAGTGCGGTCGGAGGACTGACGCAACGCCTCCTCGCTGCCATACCCGACTTGGGAGAGGCGGATCCAACCTTCATTGCGGAAGGACGATGTTCGATGCGCAAAGGCCGGCATGATGCCACGGTCGAGGTCAACGTTCGACCAGACCAAGCCGTCGGCTTCTCGCTTCCGCAAACCTGCCGGGCGGACCCGCCCGCCTTGAGGTCAAAACGGCTCGCGTCACCCGCAACTCCGGCAACGTGGGCCGCCAGCCAGCGGAGGCAGACGCCGTACCCTCGCAAGGTCATGGGCTTCACGTGTACCGCCACCCGCTCGGCTGCTTCGATGAGAGCGCCCACTGTTGGGCTGGAGCGGGAGACCCTGACCCGGGCCTGGTCGGGCGAGAGGTTCGCGAGGGACGCCCCGGATGCGGTTTCCAACGCGACCTCTGGTACCCCCGCCGTGGGGAGCGCGGCTACTTGGCGCCTTGATCGATCCAGGTCCGGATCAGGCCGACCTGCTCCTTCGTCAAGGGGTCGCCCTTGCCCTCCGGAGGCATGGCCTCGTCCTCGTCCACGCGCGCGACAGAATGAATCAGCCTGCTTTCGGCGCTGCTGCCTTTCTTGACGATTTCGCCCTCGTCACCCTGCTTGAGTACAGCCTCGAGGGAATCGAGTCGGAGTTTGGCCTTCTGCTTCTCCGGCCCGTGGCACTTGACGCAGGATTTCTCGAAGAGGGGCTTGATGTCCTTCGCGAACGTGACGCCTACCTTCTTCAACGCCGGCGGCAGTTTGCTGGGATCCACTTTGTCGGCCGCGGTCACGCCGAGGGCGGTGGCGGCGATGAGTACAGTCAAGAGGTGCTTCATGGTTCGTGGTGCGGCTCCGGCTTCGAGCCGGGGTGTTGGCGGCGGGAAAGTGGTTGAATTCAAGGCGTCTGTCAAAGGCCTCCGAGCCCGGGACAGCAGTTGTCAGGTGGCCGACCCATCTGCTGGGTTGGGCCCGCCGAGCGGGCGCCCAGGGCGGCAGACAGCAGGGGAGCATGCCGAGGCGGTTCCGATGCGACGGAACCCTCAGGGGAGCATGCCAGCGCGGTTCCGATGCCTACTCCGCCCGCTCAGGTCCCGCGGCGGACGGAAGTTCGTAGGCCACGGCCTCCCGGTCGTTGCGCACCAGCAGCAGTCGCCCGGCCAGGGTCGGGTGATTCCACGTCTTGCTGCCAAGCGCCCGAATGCGTCCCAGTTCGCGATACTCCTCGGGCCTTGCTTCCGTCAGGACCACGTCTCCCGGCTCGCTCTGGACGAGGATCAGGTCGTCGACGAGGAGAGTCTGGCCGGAGCCGAAACGCCCGTCCTTCCAGCGCCGCTGGCCCGTGTTGGCGT
>JBBQIU010000827.1:0-2237 GCA_038325245.1 Verrucomicrobiota bacterium | reverse complement strand
GACCATCTGGTACACCGTCCGCGCCGAGGACGACGGTGCCTGCGCCCCAGGTCCGAACCTATCCGGTCATTCCTCCCCCGCTTTTGGCGTCCTCCGCGACTTCTCCGGTCCCACGGGCGGGGGCGGGCGGATCTTCATACGTTGCGTTCGGCCGCTTGTCAGCGTGCTCACATCAACGTCCCAACACCCCGGCTCGAACTCAAACCCCTTCCTCCGCCAATACGAACTCGTCATCGATCGAGGCGCGCACCGGATCCATTGGGTTGAGTTCCTGAGCCGTCCCCAGGATGAACTCACCCCCCTCGTCAGCATCGGCCGCCAGTACTTCAACGAAGGCGAGACCAACGTCCTGATCGTGGCTCCGTGGCCTGCGCGTCCGAATGGCACCTTCCCCGCGCCGCGGTTCTATTGCCGCGTCGGAATGGCCAGCGGCCAGGTCTCCGAAACGATCGACACCGCCGCCCTCGTCGGCCTACCGAACAGCATCAGCCAACGCCTTCGCGTCCGTTTCACCGCCACCACATCGTCCTCCCGATCCCCCATAGGCCAAGGTTGCCAGGTTCACGATCCGGTTCCTCCAGAGAATGAGGGCTCCGGTCAGATCGATCCTCTCGGCGTCACCCTCTTTCCCCCGGACGGTTCGCACGAATGGCGCCTCTATCGCCGCGTGGATACAGGCCCATTGACGCTCCTCGCCCAGGGCGACGGAACCTTTCAACAAGGGGACATCATTGAAGCCCTCGACGACGGCCCCCCTGCCAATGCCGCGCAACTCTGTTACTTCGTTCAATACCTGGACGAACACGGCAACGCAGGACCGATGATGGAACTCGGTTGCGTGCGCTCCGAGGGAACCACACCCGTCGCCACACCCATGCTCGCCGCCATCGAATCCGCTGGAACTCCCGCCGACCCGGGAATGCAGCTCGAATGGTTCTGCCCCACCTACGGTGTCGAACGATTCGAGGTCTGGATCGGTGGCACGCCCCTCTCCCCGGGCTCCGACCTCGCTCCCGAGCTGATCCCTGCCGACGAAGCCCCGCCGGGACTGCTGTTCGGCGCGGATCTCCAGCAACCCCCGAAGCTCTTCCGCCGCTACCTGACGCCCCGAATAGGTCCCGCCCTCGGCACGGGGCCCGTGTTCACCGTCCGGACCAAGGCGGCACCGGGCAACACCGTCACGGTCTTCGTCAAGGCCCTCACCACCACGGGTGCCGAGAGCCCCCCGAGCAACGTCGAACATTTCCTCTGGGGCAACACCAACCTTCTCGGACCCGACGTCCGCTGGCCCGCCCGGCCCCTCCCCCTGCCTAACGACGAGAACTTCCCCAAAGTCGCCGCCCGCATCGTCCTTCCCAGCGACACACCCGGCCGGCCGTGGGAGGGCCTCGCGGTCCGCATCGGCGAAGTCAACACGCAGGTCACCTCGCCCCTGCCGGGACTCCCGGACTATTTCCTCGGCCATCGGAATCCCGCCGAGCACGTCTACCACTCCCCGGCGGGCGAATCCCTCCTGGGCGTCGTCCTCTACCGGTATCAGGTCCCCAATGCCCTCTTCCCCCAGGTCTCCGGCGATCTTCTCCAGGTCAGTCCCCTGATGGAATCCATCGCCTTCGAGACCGGCGCTTTGGGCAACCAAGACGTGACTTTGATCCACGACCCCTTCATCCGCCTGCTCCCAGAAACAGGATTCGGGGCCGATCCCACCCAGCGCGGCGTTTACCTGCTCGATACCCATCCCGCTGTCGAAGGCGCCCGCTACCGCCACGTGCTTGTCCGCTTCCGGCCGCTGACCCACGAACCCGTCGAGATCGTCTCCACGCAACCCATCGACGTCCCATGAACCCCACTCTCCGTGCCCCCCTCGTCGCCAGCGCGCTCTTCTTCCTGTCGTGCCTCCCGGCCACGGCCCAAAACGGCGCGGCTTACACCAGCGACGCCGAGTTCACGGTCGTCGCGGATTTCGACGGCGACGGTCGCACCGACACCGCGCTGATCGACCGCGCCACCGGCGCCATCCGTGTCGCCTACCAACCCAGTCCCGGCGCTCATTCCTGGTCCGCGACGCGGGCCACCGGCTTGCCCAACCTGTCCGGCGTTTCTTCCGGCCGCCTCCTGCTGCTCGCTCGGGATGCCCTGGTCGTCACGGCGCCCGACGCCAACCGTCTCCTCCTTTTTGATCTCCCCGACACCACCGCCCCGGCGCTCGCCAGCGAGGTCTTCGTTCCCGGCATTGG
>JBBQIU010000826.1:0-2237 GCA_038325245.1 Verrucomicrobiota bacterium | reverse complement strand
GACGCGTTGTAGGTCTGAAAGTAGGTTGAGCCCCCATTGACGTAGTTGCCCGGACTCCCCGGGGCGGAGACGACGAGCGCGCGCGCGGGAATCGAGGCCGAGGCGATGGCGAGGCATCCGGCGACGAGTCCGAAGACGCGTCGACAGAGGAATGGGAGGATAAAAGACGGAGCTTCCATGGCAGGTGGAGAAATGGGGTCAGGCGGGAGGGTAAGTTGGATGGAGGGTCGGAGGGTGCGGGCGCGTCACGGACCATTGAGCGTCCCCAGGTCCGAGATGCGTCGGATCGACAGCGAACCGGAGGTGGTCAGGGCCTGTTTGTGAAGGCCGAGAAGGGTTTCGGAGTACGAACCGCCGAGCACCTCGTCGCCCTCGCCTGTAGCGGCGTTGGCGGTGACACCGAGCAGAATTTGGATTTCCCGGCTCAGCGAGTAGGTGCGGTTGGTTCCGTGATCGGGGTGGTACGGTTGGTGGGGAGATCGGCGGGGACCTCCAGCGTGCCGGTGAGCTGGTTGCTCAGGGCGAACACGCCGGTGAGCGGGAACTCAAACTGTCCCGGGATCCGGGCGAAGTCGAAGTGCGGTGCGGTGAGGCGACGACCGGTCACGCGCCGGGGGCGCACGTCATCCGCGGGCAGCGCGGCGAGGATCGCGGGATCTGTGACGAGCCGGGTTGGGCGCGAAGCGAGACCACTCGCGGCGGCGTCCAGGGTGTTGGTGGCCGTGTAGATCAGGGTGACGTCGCGGAGCAGGGTGACGTGACCGTCCGAGGCGAAGTGGAGGAGAAGCCGCAGCGGGAAGGCCGCCGGCACAGTGCCCGGGTCGGAGACGACGTTGGTCGTGTCCGAGACGGCGCCCACGTGGTCGATCGTCGCGGTGCCAAGCCAGAGCCCCGTGAAATCCGAGGCCGGTCCGGCCAGGGCGGTGACTCCGACGAAGAACGTCGTGCCCTCGTCATCGTCGACGCGAAGCACATTGGTGTGGAGGCCGGAGGCCGGGTCGGTCGCGGGCGACGCGGAGAGCAGGGTTCGATCGACTCCGACTTTCAGTTGATGAAGACCGGACGGGGGCAGGAGTTGATCGTGGGTGGCGATCGGGGTGGGCCCGTTCGTGGAATGGGCCGAGGCCGGCGAATGAAGGAGGAGCGGCGATGCGTGGCCGGTGGCGGGCTCGATTCGGATGACCTTGGCGAGCAGCGCCCGGTTGCGGAAGGTGACCGCGACCTGGCGGTTCAGGGAATCAAAGTTGATGACATCGCCGGTGTTCAACTCGAGATGGAACGGGGCGACGAAGTCGGAGGCGCCGCGCGTGAAAACCCAGAACGCTTCGCCGCGGCGCATGACGTCCGTTGGAACGGCTTCGCGCCATTGACCGTCGGGGGCGAGGCGAAAAACGGATTCCATCCGAGCCTGAGCCGCGTCGAAGTGCGCCGGCGACGATCGGAAGAACGCGCCGAAGGTCGGGGGCGCGGCCCGGTCGACGGGGAAGCCGCGGAGATTGTAACGGTCCGGGCTCCATGCGGGAGTGCGCAGCACCGGCTTGCCGGAGACCGACCACTCGACGGGTTCTGTTCCGGAGAGGCGGACAAGGTAGGCGCGTTGGGGGACGACGGAACCGAGCGTCGAGAGCCCGGCTTCGGGTGATTCGGGAGGGAAGTAGGAAAGCCACTGGGCCCGATTCCAGCCGGTGTCGCGCGGGTTCTGGAGGAAGTCCGTTGCGGAGACACGATCGGACCAGGTCCAGGCGCTGACGAGGGGCAGGCCGGCGAACACACTGGCCGGATCGCGGCTTGGGGGATCGACCTCGATCCAGACGGCATTCCACCCGGGCCGGAGCGTGATGGTTTGCGTGATGGACTGTGCCGGGGCGGCGAGCGCCACGAAGAGGAAGGCGAGTGCGAGGCAGCGGGTTGGGCAGGCGGGTTTCATGGCGAGGCGGGAGAGTGCGGTCAGGGGGCGGGCAGGCGGGGCGGTTGTCCGGAATGGACCAACGCGCGGGGTGCAAGCGTCACGAGGCGTTGGGTGAGAATCTGGACCGGATGCAAGGCGCGGAGATCGGCAAAGTATTGATCGTTCCTTTGCCCCGCACGTTCCCTGGCCAGGTCGTTCCGGATCCGTTCGCGCAACGCATCCAGGGAGGTGGTGCGGGCGGGCTGATGGTCCACAAGCCGGACCAGATACCAGCCTTCCCGTGTGGCGACGGCCGGGCCGATTTCGCCGGGCCTTCCGAGGGAGAAGA
>JBBQIU010000825.1:0-2252 GCA_038325245.1 Verrucomicrobiota bacterium | reverse complement strand
CGACCTCGCCAAACAGAAGTCCCAGCCCCTGTGCCAGGATACCGGCAGCGTCCTCTTCTTTGTCGATGTCCCCGTCGGCTTCGACCAGATCACCTTCCAGGAAACCGTCCGAGAAGCCGTCAAGCTCGCGACCAAGAAGGGATTCCTCCGACAAAACTCCGTCGATTCCCTTACCGGCAAGAACGACGGCACCAACTGCGGTCCGGGAGCACCGACGTTCCACATCCACCAACACCGTTCCCCCGACACCCAGGTCCGCCTTGTCCTGAAAGGCGGCGGATGCGAAAACGTGGGCGCTCAATACTCCCTCCCTGATGAAGGTCTCGATGCCAACCGGGATCTCAACGGTTGCCGGCGCGTGATCCTCGACGCCGTCCTCCAGGCGCAGGGGAAGGGCTGCGGACCCGGCATCCTCGGCGTCTGCATCGGCGGCGATCGCGCCACGGGGTACGAATGGTCCAAGACCCAGTTCCTTCGACGCCTCGACGACGTCAATTCCGTCCCCGAACTCGCCGCGCTCGAACAGGAGATCGTCAAAACATCGAACGACCTTGGGATCGGTCCGATGGGATTCGGAGGTAAGACCACGCTTCTCGGCTGCAAGATCTGCGCCGTCAACCGTGTCCCTGCCTCCTACTTCGTCAGCGTCAGCTACATGTGCTGGGCCTACCGGCGCCAGGGCGTCACGTTGGACAACCAGGGCGCCATCCAGGGCTGGCTGTACTGAATCCCTCACCCCATCCCATTCCATTCCATTCCCCATCGCCCAATGATCTCCCTCACCACGCCACTCACCGAAGACGCCGTCCGTTCCCTCAAGGTCGGCGACGAAGTCTTCATCTCCGGAGTCGTCCGCACCGGTCGCGACGCCGTGCACAAGTACCTCCACGACGGCGGCGCGCTCCCTGAGGCGGTCAGCCTGTCTGAAGGCATCATCTACCACTGCGGACCCGTGGTGATCAAAGACGCTGAAGGCGCCTGGAAGGTCGTCGCCGCCGGCCCGACCACCAGCACCCGCGAGGAACCCTACCAATGGCAGATCATCCGCGATCACGGTGTCCGCGGCGTTATCGGGAAGGGCGGCATGGGACCGAGAACCCAGAAAGCGTGCAAGGAGTACGGCTGCGTTTACCTCCATGCCGTCGGGGGCGCGGCCCAGGTTCTCGCCGAATGCGTGAAGCGCGTTCGCAACGTCTACTTCCTCGAGAAATTCGGATCGCCCGAGGCCATCTGGGAACTGGACGTCGAGAACTTCCCCGCCGTCGTGACCATCGACGCGCATGGCCGTTCACTCCACGAGGAGATCTTCAACGCCAGCTCGGCCGCCCTTTCCGGGAAGCTCGCCCCCGCCGCCGCGCACTGACACGGCGCGCGCCGTCAACTCCCGACTCTCTCCCAGGAACCTCATCCAGGCTGGTGCGTCGCCGTGCTTGCACCTCAGCCGTCCCGCGCCCCACGCTCCCGCCCGTGCAGATGGGTGTACAAGGTCGCCTCAACGTCTCCCCGACCCAGGCGCCACTCGGGTCGTTCTCCATTTTTCTCCTCCTTACCTTTGCGCTCGGCTTCGCCGCACCAAGCCAGATCGATCCTACCGATCGCCGCCTCCTCCACGTCGGCTACAACCAACCCATCGAGGGCAAGACACCCCTCGCGGTTTATGCCTTCTACCTTCACAACCAGACCAACTTCCTCCGCGAAGACTGGACCCTCCGCGCCGCCGTCGCCCCCGTCTGGTTCGATGCCCAGTTGGGTTGGAAGGACGCCCTCGGACCCAACACCGACGTCGGACTGATCGCCGCCGGGGGAGGCTTCGCCCGAACCTACAACGAACTGCGCCAGGGAGAGTGGGAGCAGGGCGAAAGCTTCACCGGTCATGGGTACACCACCGGAGCGGCTGCCTATCACCTCTTCAATCCGGATCAGCGCATCCCGCTTTACGGCATCGCCGCCGCCACGCTCGAGGGCAGCTTCTACGTCCGTGACGACGAGACCGATTCCCACTTCGAGCTCCCCCGCGACCATACGGACCCCGTCGTCAGGACCGGATTTCGCTTCGGGGGTCAGGAACCCGACTTCCGGTCGCCCTTCGCTCTGGAACTTTCCGCGTGGTACGAAGCCCGATGGCGGCTTCAAAACGGCGCTTATGGCTTCAATGGCGATCGGCAAATCGAGGACTTCACTCAGCTTTATTGGGGCCGCATCCTCGGCCGCTACTCGACCTCCGACCAGCGGCACGACATCGAATTCGCCCT
>JBBQIU010000824.1:0-2254 GCA_038325245.1 Verrucomicrobiota bacterium | reverse complement strand
AATGTCGAGGGTTCGAATCCCTTCGCTCGCTCCAATTTATTGTCTTCTAGCCGGCGTCATTGGAGAACGCGCGGCGTACCCGGACCTTGCCGTCCCGTTTTTCCCGCTTTGCGAGCAATGCCCCCCTTGCGGATGTCGGGGTCATTGAGGTTGAATTATGGGCATGATGGTCACCTTGCCATCAGCAATGGACCAAGCCCTGGAGCTTCGGGCTCGTGCGGCGGGTTTCGGATCGCCGGAGGAGTTTGTCCGGGATGCCCTCTCGAGGATGCTGGCAGAGGATTCGCATCATGAGGCGGCGGTCTTGGAGGGATTGCGGGGGCACGTGGCGCCGCTGAACGAGACGGAGGGGTTGACGGCAGAATTCAATTTCAACATTGGGGGAGGGGGCATTCTGGATACCGGTGGAAACTTTTTCCGCGGCCTCATCGACCATGTGGCGGTGTTCGACAAGGCATTGCTGCCGGCGGAGGTTTCGGCGGCCTACAACTCGGTGCTGCCTGCTATTACCAGTGTGAGTCGGAGCGCGGCGGACCCGGTGTATGAAGGTTCCGACGTGACCTTTCGCGCCGGCGTGGCGGGCGCGGGTCCGTTCACCTATCAATGGCGCAAGGATGGCAACGGATTGACTGGCGAAACAGGGGCTGCCTTGACCGTGCGTTCCGTCACCGCCGTGACTGCGGGCGAGTACGATGTTGTGGTCACTGGAGGTGGCGCCACGCTGACGAGCGAGGCCCTTTCACTCTCGGTGCAGGCGGCGCCGCCGACGATCTCTCTCCCGCCCCCCGGGGCGGTCCGGTTCGTCAACGGCTCGGTTCGGTTCTCCGTCACCGCCGTGGGCACGCAGCCGGTCGCCTACAGATGGAAGCGCGGCGCCGAGGTGATCCCCGGCGCCGCCGATTCGACGCTAAGCCTGACCGATCTCCAGGCAAGCGACGCTGGTGATTACACCGTGACGGTGACGAATCCCCAGGGAGCGGTTTCCGCGACGGCGTCGTTGACGGTGCTCACACCGGCGAAGCTTGCGGCGACGATCACGGATCTGGGCCCGTTGGGTTATTGGCGCCTGGATGAGAGCAGCGGAACCAATGCCTTCGACTATTGGGGCGGGCGCGATGGTGGCGCCACGGCCGGGGTGACGAACAGGCCTGGTTGATTAATCGGCGCGCGCCGGCATGCTTGGCCGCGATGAACAGCCTTGAGCAGTTGAAGCAGATGACCACGGTGGTCGCGGACACGGGGGATTTCGAATCGATACGGGCGTACGCGCCGCGGGATGCGACGACCAATCCCACGCTCATCCTGAAGGCCGCGGCGAAGGCGGAATATCGGGAAATTTTGCACCGGGCGATCCGCGAGGGGGAGTCGTCGAACCTGGCTGGGGATGCGCGGACGGCGCGGATTGTTCAGGAGGTTCTCGTTCAGTTCGGCAGGGAGATTCTCGCGATCATCCCGGGCCGGGTGTCCACGGAGACGGACGCGCGCGCGTCCTTTGACACGGCGGCGCTGATCGAGGGGGCGCACGGGTTCATCGAGCGGTATCGCCAGTTGGGAATCGACCGGGAACGGGTGCTGATCAAGATCGCGTCCACGTGGGAAGGCATTCGTGCCGCCGAAGTGCTCGAGAAGGAGGGTATTCACTGCAACATGACTCTTCTCTTTGGCCTGCCGCAGGCCGTGGCGTGTGCGCAGGCGGGCGCGCGGCTGATCTCGCCCTTCGTCGGACGGATCCTCGACTGGTACAAGGCCAAGGAAGGACGCGATTTCGGGCCAGAGGAAGACCCGGGCGTTCGGTCCGTCCGCGCCATTTACGCCTATTACAAGAAGTTCGGTCATTCGACCGAAGTGATGGGCGCGAGCTTCCGGAACGTCGGCGAGATTCTCGCCCTGGCGGGATGCGATTTCCTCACCATCAGTCCGCAATTACTGGGTGAATTGCAGAAATCCTCGGTCCACGTGGACCGTAAGCTGGGGCCGGATTCAGCGAAGACGAGCGACTTGGAGCCTTTGTCGCTCGACGAACCCAGGTTCCGATTCCTGATGAACGAGGACGCGATGGCGACGGAGAAGACAGCGGAGGGAATCCGAAGCTTTGCCGCCGACACCCGGAAGCTGGAGGAACTCATCCAGGGGGGGCGTGGCTGAGCGGGGAGCGCCGACACGCCTGTGCGTTGGAAACTGGCCATTTTTCCGACGGCGCGGTCGGCAGGACCAACGTGTTCGCAATCGGATTCAGATTTGGATTAAGATCAGG
>JBBQIU010000823.1:0-2259 GCA_038325245.1 Verrucomicrobiota bacterium | reverse complement strand
CACCGGCATTCACGTCGGCCTGGAAACGGAGGACGGCATTCGTGGGGATCTTGGCGGCGTCGAACCGTCGTGCGGACGACTGAAGGACAGACTCAGGACGCCGATCGAAGCGAAGCTGAAGAAATGGCTGAATCAAAGCGTCGGCGGGGTCGTGGGGGGGTGTGTTGTCGCTGGGCTCTGATGGCGTTGGTTCGTCTGTGAGCGGCTCGAAGGGAATCGGTGGCAGCCCTGGGAAGCCGGGAGGGAAGATCCTGGGAGGCAGGGCCGGAACGGCCGGGGGTGTCTGGGCGGAAACGATTGGGAGGAAGGCGAGGAATGGGGCGAGGAAAAGAATCGCGCAGGCTGCTATGGCTTTGGGAACGCGGGGAGAGAAGCCCTGGTATCGGTTCATGGAGCGGAATCTTGTCAAGAATTTGGACACGAATTGGGGTCATTGAACCGCGGTTTCAGGAGTGTTGGCACTCCTGTCGGCCGGGCGAGGGTCGGCCTCCACCCGGTGGACAAAATGTCCGCGCTTCGATCGCGAAGGTCTCGACTCATGGATCATTCCTGGTCAGGGGGGCCGGCTCAGGAGCCCGTTCCGTCCGGGCGCTTTCCGGCGCCGGCATCGCGGGCGTCCTTCCGTTCCTCCTTTTGTTCACCGGCCTGGCGGGCCTGGCTTTCACGCTGGCTTCGGGACTTCTGGCTGGCGTTCTTGCAGCCCTCGCATTGTTTGGGGAGAGGGAGTCCCTGGAGTTCAGAAAGATCCATGCGTGCCAGGCGGACGACGGCTTCGAGGTTCTTCTGGAAATCAGGAATGCGGTCGAGTGAGAGGGATGTCTGGGATTCTTCGGCAAGGAGGCGGAAGTGTTGGCGGGCCTGTTCTACTTCCGGGGTCCACTCCTCGGTCGTGGCGCCCTCAAGGCGCATGAGCCACGCCGTGTAGTACTGCGCCGTGCCAGCTTCAGCGCGGACTTCGCGGACGAGTGCGGGTGGGGCCCCGGCCTTCAGGAGGTCGCCCAGGAGAGTCTCGAGGTGGATCATGGCCTCCGGGAGTTGGCCGGAAAACATGCGGGCTTTGTTTTGGGCCAGTTGAAGCCGCCATCGGGGTTCGACATCGGATGCCGGGAGGGTTTCAAGGGCCCGGGTGTAGAGGTCGAGGGCCGAGGTCCAGTGCCCGCCTTTTTCAGCAGCCTGGGCCTGGGCGAGGAATTGAGCGGCGCGATCGCGTTTCAGGGCGGTCTGGCCGGGACCGTAGTGGTACGCGAGGACGGCGATGGGGACGAGGCACCAAAGGATGAGGAGCAGGGCACGTTTCGTAGGGGGAAGGGTTCTGAAGGCTTGGACACGAAATGGGACTATGAACCGGAGGGAGTTCCCTCACCCGGTTCCGCATGCGCGGAACCACCCTCTCCCACCTGCGCTGCGCTCCGGCGGTAGAGGGATCTGGGAATGGTCGGTTCATGGGTAGCGGCCACGGTTCGCGAACGGCGTATTGGGACCATGAACGGCGGAACGAACGGCTGCCCTCACCCCGGCCCTCTCCCGCGAGCGGGAGAGGGGGAAATGGCCCAGCGGGTTTGGGAGGACGGCGTCGCAGGTTCTCCATGAGATCGGGAACCGTTGCTCGCACGGTCTTGGTCTAGAGCGTCCTGGCGTGTCGCACGCCATTCCCTCTCCCTCCGGGAGAGGGTTAGGGTGAGGGGTCCCGGCATTCCCCTTGCAAGGACTCGGGTGAAGTTCATGGGTAGTTCATGGGGAGTGGATCGGGGGCGAGTCCGCGGGGAGGGGGCGCGGGACGCCGATGAGCGCCAGGGCGATGGGAAGGCCGGCGAGAATGCAGGCCCCGAGCGCGAAGGCGCCGAGGGCGAGTTCACGGCGTCCAACGGCGTTGGGTCGGGCGAGTGGGGCGACGCGCGCGAGTTGGGTGAGATGCGCGGAGGGAAGATGAGAGCGATTGGCATCGTGGTAGGCGCCTTGGAGCCGGCCGGCGATCTGACGGAGCGTGGAAGCGTCCTGACGGGACTGGTGTCCATCGATGAATCGGCCGGAACGCGTGTCGCCGACGCCGATGATCAGGGTTTGGGAAATGGAACGTGGCAACGCTGGCATGCCGGTATCGGGAACGGTGTCGCCGTCGGTGGCGAGGATGAGGGCGGTGCTTCCGGGTTGCCAGGGCTTGGCGATTTCGGCGGCGAGTTGGAGCCCGTCGAGAATGCGGGTTTTGCCGATGTCGAAGGCCTGATCGAGTGGGAGATCGTTGAGAATGTTGCGGACGAT
>JBBQIU010000822.1:0-2266 GCA_038325245.1 Verrucomicrobiota bacterium | reverse complement strand
CAGCCTTCTCTCGACCCTGCGTGGACGGCCTGCTCGCGATCGACCTTCCACCGTTCGCCCTGGCGCGGATCACGTCCGACGCGAGCGCGTCCCGGACCTAGCCACGATCCACTCATGACGCACGCGAAGGCGCGAAGGAAGAGAACGCTGACCAGGGACTTGTGATGAATGGAAAGGGCGCCGAACGATGTTGCCTGGCATAAGACCCCGTTCCAGGAATTCCCCCGAATCCCTTCGCGTTCTTCGCGCCTTGGCGAGAGGACCTGGATCTGAAGGCCCGAGCCGGCATCAAAATCGTCCAACTCTCCGGCTATTCTGTCCGTAGACAACGCATCCATCCCCCGCTTCAATCCCCGCATCGCATTCCCGACGCCCATGCAACGCCCCATTTCCCCATTGACCCGTGCCTTTCGTCAGGCCGTCGCGGCGCTCCTGCTCCTTCCCACTCTCCTTTTCTCCCCCGGTTGCGGTCCCGCCGGAGACACCGCACCCGAGTCCGGGAGTTCGACGACGCCGTCAGCCGCGAAGCTCACCATCGGGGTCGTCTTCGAGACCCTTCAAACGGAGGCGTGGGTCGCGGCCTGGGAGAAACTGAAGTCCGAGTGCGTCCGCCACAACGCGACGATGCTCGAGGCTGTTGCGGACGGGGACGCAAACCGGCAGCTCGAGCAGGTCAAGAATTTCATCAACCGCAAGGTCGACGGCATCGTCATCGTTCCGAAGGATGCCAAGACGGTCATTCCCATGATCAAGGCCGCCAATGCGGCGAATATCCCCGTGGTCCTCTTCAATCGTCCCTCGGACCCCACGGACGCCCCGCACACCGTGATCGCCCCGGACAATTTCACGATCGCCAAGGAGACCGTGAATCATCTGGTCGGGCTGGCGCGGAAGACCGGACAGAAGCAGAAGGCGATGATCCTCATGGGAGACCTCGGCGACATCAACGCCATCGGGCGTCGAGACGGTTTCGAGGCCGCCATTCAGGAGGCCGGTGACGCCGTCGAAGTGGTTTCGCGCATCCCCACCGAATGGAACCAGGAGAAGGCGCTCGCCGGCGTCCAAAGCGCGTTCCAATTGAACCCCGACATCGGACTCATCTTCACGTCGTCGGATTTCATGTTCCCCAGCATCAAGTCCGTCCTCAGCAACCTCGGGAAATGGAAGAAAGCCGGCGAACCCGGTCACGTGATCCTCGGGGGCTTCGATGGGGACGCCACCGCGTACCAACTCCTCCGCGACGGATACCTCGACGCCACGGGCGTCCAGGATTTCTTCTGGGAGGCGGAGATGGCGGTGCAGGTCCTCGTCGATGCGAAGTCTGGCAAGACGCCCCCCGCGCGGATCGAAGACAAGGGCTTCGTCATCACTGGTGACAACCTGGCCGAACTTGAGGCCCGCATGTGGGGTGCGGCCGTCGCCAGGAAGGGGAAATAGCGCGTCCCTACGCGCGCCTCCCCGTCCACCGGTGATGGCCACCGCCATACCCATCCCGCCGCGTGGAATAGACCGCCTTCTGCGGTCCGAGTTCTTCGTCCTCGCTCTCAGCGCAGCCTATTTCATCGTTCTCCTGCCAGTCACCCCGGGATTCGCAACGCCCGGCAACCTGGATTCGATCCTCACCACGCTCCTTCCCCTGTTGCTTCTCGCGGTGGGACAGACGTTCGTTCTCGTCACCGGCGGCATCGACCTGTCGATCTCCTCCACGGCGGCGCTCGCCAGCGTTCTAGGCGCCATGGCCGTGACGCTCGACGGCGGCTGGTTCGGCGCTTCCCCTTGGGCCATTCCCGCCACCATCGGACTGATGCTCGCCGCCGGCACAGCGGTCGGCCTTCTGAACGGAGCAGCGGTCGTCGGCCTCCGCATGCCTCCATTCATCGTCACGCTCACGTCGATGATGTTCTTCAGCGGCCTCGCCATCTGGCTCACGAAATCCCAGGGCATCGGAAACCTGCCGCCCGCCTTCAATGCACTCGGCGGCCGAACCCCGACCGCGCTGGCACTGACGGCGGCCGCAACCCTCCTGGCTTACCTCGCACTTGGGCGGACGCTTCTTGGCCGCTGGATTTACGCCGTGGGCCACAATCCGCGCGCCGCCCGGGTCTCGGGGGTTCCCACCGCGTCCGTCACGCTCGCCGCCTACGCGGGCAGCGGAGCCTTCGCCGCGCTCGCGGCCCTGCTCCTCACCGGCCAGGCGGAGACCGGTTCGCCCGTCACCGCCCAGCGCCTCCTGCTCGACGTCATCGCGGCGGCGGTCATCGGGGGC
>JBBQIU010000821.1:0-2269 GCA_038325245.1 Verrucomicrobiota bacterium | reverse complement strand
CCCCGGAGAGTTGGGCGAGGACGGTCTCGGACGCGGGCGAGGGATTGTTAGAAATGAGCGCTGGCAGGGCGGGGGTGGCGGCGACCTGGAGCACCCGCCAATCGGGCGGGCTGCCGCCTCCGGAGAGGGCGCTCTTGAACTCGGCCGGGGGTGCTCCGGGGTTCCATCGGGAGAAATCAAGGACCAATTCCGCGGCCGAGGCTCGAGAGGAAACGGCGAGGGCCGCAAGGAATGTGACAAGGGCAAGGGCCGGGACGCCGGCGCGTCCGACGAGCGGGAAGCGTGTCACGCGATGAGTTCCTTGACGACGTGCCCGTGGACGTCGGTCAGACGGAAGTCACGGCCGGCGTGACGGAACGTGAGTTTTTCGTGATCAAAGCCGAGCAGGGCGAGAAGGGTGGCGTGGAGGTCGTGGATGTGAACGCGATTCTCGACGGCCTTGAAACCGAACTCGTCGGTGGCTCCATGGACATACCCGCCGCGGACGCCGCCGCCGGCGATCCAGGTGGTGAAGCCGTGGTGATTATGATCGCGGCCATTGATCTTGCCGGCATTGGAACCGGGGGTGGGAAGCTCGACGGTGGGAGTGCGGCCGAATTCCCCGCCCCAGATCACGAGGGTTTCGTCGAGGAGCCCGCGTTGTTTGAGGTCCGTGAGCAAAGCGCCAATGGCCTGGTCGCATTCGCCGGCGAGTCGGCGGTGATTGATTTCAAGGTCGTCGTGATTGTCCCAGGGTTGGCCGGCGCCATGCCAGAGTTGGACGAAGCGGACACCGCGTTCGATGAGGCGTCGGGCGATGAGGATCTGGCGTGCCTGCTGCCCGCTGCCGTACATTTTGCGAATGGATTCGGGTTCGCGTGAGATATCGAAGGCATCGGAGGCCTCCATCTGCATGGCGTAGGCGAGTTCGAAGGAATGGATTCGGGCTTCAAGGCTGGCGTCCTGGGCGCGTTGCCGGCTGTGGCGTTCGTTGAGTTCCTGGAGGAGGTCGAGTTGGGCGCGTTGCTCCCGAAGCGGGGTGGCGCTGTTGCGGATGTTTTCGATCAGTCGTTCGACCTCGGTGTGTTTGGAATCGATATAGGTGCCCTGGAAGACACTCGGCAGGAAGCCGGCCTGCCAGTTCTGGGATTCCTGGATGGGGTAACCCCCGGGGCACATGGCGATGAAACCCGGGAGGTTC
This sequence comes from Verrucomicrobiota bacterium, assembly GCA_038325245.1. Taxonomy (GTDB): domain Bacteria; phylum Verrucomicrobiota; class Verrucomicrobiia; order Limisphaerales; family CAIMTB01; genus CAIMTB01. Next base: position 1,089 of record JBBQIU010000821.1, on the reverse strand, counting down.
TGGTTCTCGGTGCCCAGGCCGTACGTGAGCCAGGACCCAAAACTGGGGCGGACGAGTCGGGCCTCGCCGCAATTCATGAGCAAAAGGGACGGTTCGTGGTTCGGGACGTCCGCGTGCGTGGACCGGATGACGGCGATGTCATCGATGTTTTCGGCGGTGTGGGCGAAGAGTTCACTGACCTCGATGCCGCTCTGGCCGTACTTGCGGAATTTGAACGGGGACGCGAACGCCGCGCCCGTTCGGCGCTCGGTGGGAAGCGTTCCCATGGGAAGCGGTTTCCCGGCGAGACGATCCAGGGCGGGCTTCGGGTCGAAGGTATCGACGTGAGACGGGCCGCCGTTCATGAACAGGTGGATGACCCGTTTGGCCTTGGTGGGGAAGTGGGGTTGCCTGGGGAGCATCGGGTTGACGTACCCGGAGCCGGACGCGGCCGCGCGGCGGTTTTCTCCCAGGCCGGCGAGACCGAGCATGCCCATGCCCATCCCGGCGCGGGAAAGAAACTGTCGGCGGGTCAGGAAATGATGTTCCAGGTTGGGCGCGTGTCTGGGCGGCTGGCTCATGGGTGGGGGAGCTTTTGACGGTACTCGGTGGGGGATTCACCGACGAGCCGGCGGAAGACTCGGTTGAAGTGGGTGAGGGATTGGAATCCGACTTCGTACGCGATCTCGCTGATTCTGAGGTTTGGGTTCAGGAGGAGGTTCTTGGCTTTCTCGACGCGGACCCTGGCCAGGTATTCGGTGAAGTGCAGGCCGCTCGTCTTCTTGAACATCTTGCAGAAGTAGAACGTGCTGCAATTGACCGCCTTGGCGACCTGGGCCAGGGAGAGGTCGTCGCACTGATGTTCGTCGATGAACTGGCGGGCGCGGGCGATCATCTGTGGCTCGGCATTGTCCTGCTGGACGACGAGCTGGTTGCTCACCATCGACAGGTGCTCGGCGAAAATGCTGAGGAGGCGTACCATGGCTTCGTACTGCTTGGGGCCGATGACGCGTGTGTGAAAGTAGGCTTCCTCGGCCTGGGCGAGGTCGACCTTTAGGCCCCATTCGACGAGTTGTCGGGCGGTTCGGGCGAACTGGTTGCGGGTGGGGG
>JBBQIU010000820.1:0-2271 GCA_038325245.1 Verrucomicrobiota bacterium | reverse complement strand
GGAGGGCGGATGCAAAAAAAACGGCATCCCCGTCAACGGGCGCTTCCAGATGAGGCAGCCAGCGGCCGCGACGGCTGGCCACGACCTTGACGCGAGTCAGCTCGAGCAGGCCTTCGATGCCGCGCGTCGCCCCGTATCCGCTCGCATGGCGTCCGCCGAACGGAACCCGGGGATCGGCTGTGGGGACGATGAGGTCGTTGAGGGTCACGACGCCGGCATCGACGCGCTTCGCCAGCGCCTGGGCGGCAGCTTCGTCGGCGGAGAAAATCGAGGCGCCGAGCGCGTAGGCGCATTGCGCGGCCGCGGCAATGGCCTCGTCGTCGTTGTCCACCGGGACGAGGGCGAGGACGGGGGCGAAGAGTTCGGCTTTGAGAAGCGGCATTGTCGGCGCGACGTCGGAGACGATGATTGGCCCCCGGGGTTTGTTCCAATCGAGTTGGGCGGGCCACAACGGGGTGGCGCCGTGGTGGCAGGCGTGGTCGTGGAGGACTCGAAGCCGGGCGGCCTGGCGCGGATCAATGGGGATGGGAGGCGTCTGTTCGAATGCCGTGCGCAGGCGGTGTTCTAGTGGACGGAAGAGGGAGCGGTGAACGAAAACGCGCCGCGGCGCGATGCACGTCGCCCCGTCATTGAGGCACAGGCCGAAACGAAGGGCACTCACGACGCGGTCCAGTTCAGCATCGGCCCGGACGAAGACGGCGTCGGATCCCGACAATTCGAGCGTGCAGGGCGTGAGGCGTTCGGTGGCAGCGGAAAGAACGCGACGCCCGGTTTCGGAGGAGCCGGTGAGGAGGATCTTGTCAGGACCCGCGCGGACGGCGGCGGCGGCGGAGTCGTCGTCCGCGGGGAGGATGGCGACGAGGTCCGGGAGGAGGCCTGCCTCGCCGAGGAGGCGGGCGAGGGCGAGGGCGGGTGGTTGTCCCTGGGCGGAGGGTTTGAGGAGGACGGCGTTGCCGGCGGCGAGGGCCTGGACGAGTTGGGTGCCGGGAATGAAGAGAGGGTAGTTGGATGGGGCGAGAATGAGGACGACGCCCATGGGTTCGCGATCGATGCGGGTGCGGGTTCCGAAGAGCCAGGCCGGCCGGCCGGTGAGTCCCAGACGGTTTGGTTTCAACGCATGGGCGGCGTGCCGTTCGAGGAAGGCCACGTGATCCGCGAGCGGAATGATCTGGCTGGTCAGGGTTTCCGCGATGGGACGGCGGACGGTGTTGGCGATTTCCTCGGCGTGTTCTGCGAGCAGATGCCGGAAGCGGCGCAGGATGGCGAGGCGGTCACGAACCGGCGTTTGGGCCCAAGCGGGCTGCGCCGATCGGGCCGATGCCAGCACGGCCTCCATGGCCTCCACCGGAGGGCTGGCGCTGGCGTCATGGGAATGGGACGTGGCCCGTGACATCAGGCGGTGCGCAGGAGTTCGGAGGGTTCGGCATACGAAGTGGACGGAGGCGGGGTCGTCCAGGAGACGGGGGCGCCGAGATCTTCCAGCAGCAGGCGGGAACTGATGCGCGCGCTCTCGAAGATAACGGGCAGGCCGCTTCCGGGATGGGTGCCGCCTCCGACGAGATAGACACCGTCGAGGTCCTCGAATCGGTTGCGAGGACGCAAATGAAGCATCTGATCGAGGGAATGGGCGAGGTTGAACGTGGCGCCGCGGTAGATCTCGTAGCGCTGCTCCCAATCCGCGGGTGTGATGATGCGTTCGAAGCGGATCTGATCTTCCGAGACGTTGAAGCCGGCTTCGGCGATGCGACGGAGGGCCAGTTGACGGAAGCGGGGACGTTCGACGTTCCAGTCGACGTTGGGATGCTGATGGGTGACGGGAACGAGGACGTAGAGGGCGCTGTGGCCCTTGGGGGCAAGGGTGGGGTCGGTGACGCCGGGGTTTTGGACGTAGAAGGAAGGTTCCTCGCTGAGCACGTGGCGGTTTTCGATTTCGTCGAGATTCCGCTGGTAGTTCCGGGAAACGTAGATGTTGTGATGCGGCTGGGAAAACGTGCCCTCCATGCCGAGATACATCATGAAGGTCGAGCAGGAATATTTTTTCTGAGCCAGTTTCTTGTCGGACCAACGGCGACGAAGCGAGTCGGGAACAAGCCGGGACATGGCGCGGGCGAAGTCGGCGTTGACGACCAGGGCGTCTGTGCGGTGGGTGCCCGAAGCGGTTCGGACGCCGACGGCGCGGCGGCGCTCGAAGAGGATCTCTTCGACGGGTTCGCCGAGATGGATTTCGACGCCGAGACGTTTGGCGAGGCGGGCCATGCCCTGCGTGACGGC
>JBBQIU010000819.1:0-2273 GCA_038325245.1 Verrucomicrobiota bacterium | reverse complement strand
CGGGTGCGTCGGGGTCGAAGAGCGGAACCGGTGAAGTTCCACTGTTGTGGATCTCGACGAACTCATCTTCGGGTGCGGGGACGGGTTGATTGGCGATGACCCGGAACGGATCGAAATGGATTTCGGTGATGACGACAGGGCCGACGAGGGGGTAGGCGTTGGGAAGGCCTGTGCCCTGGCGGAATTCGTCGAGGGAAGCGGGTCGATCCTTGCCGAAGGTCATCCGGCTCAGGGGCGGGAAGTCCCAGCCGACGCTGGTGGGATGTCGGCCGAACGAGACGCCACTGGCAGCGGCGCCCACGTGGACGTGGGCACGGAAGCCGGTGGGTTCGCCGACGTCGTTCCATTCAGTGATCCACAAATCGTCACCGAGCGACGAGTTGAGGGCGAAGGCGGTGGGGTTGCCGGGGCGATTGAAATCGACTTCGTAAAGGACGAACCGACCGCCGGGAGGGAGGACGACGCCGTCGGGGAAACGAACGTTGTTGAGTGTGCGGGCGTCATCACTGAGGCGCCAGGCATCCAGGGAGATGGGGTGGGACGACGCGTTGAAGAGTTCGAGGGCGTCTTCGAGGGGCGGCTCGGCGTGGGTGAGGACCTCGGAAATGACGAGGCCTCGATGGACGCGCCAGTTGGATTCGCCGGGTGACGCGGCGCCCGGAAAAGTTTCGATGCGATCGGTCCCGTCGGGGAATCGCCCACTGGCCAGTCTGGGACGCGAGGGCTCGAAGGAGAGGGAATCGATAAGAGACCGATTCACCCCGTAGAGACGGAGGGTTTCGCCGTCGGCATCGATGCGGAAGGGAAGGTGATCGGAACCCCCGTCTGGAAGGGCGTCGGCCTTCCAGGTCCGATGGCCGCGCGCGGGAATGAACGTGAGCGGGGCGATCCGGAACTGGACAGTGCCGGCCACGGACGGGTCGTCGGTAAGATAATGGTCACCGACGTCAACGGGGAGCGGTTCGGGGTTGTGCAGTTCGAGCCAGTCGCCGTCCGACGGCGCTGCGCTGAACCATTCATTGATGCGGGTGTTGGCGGTGCCACCGAGGGGTGCTGTGGTGGCGTTGACGACGCCCGGGGTTGGCATGGCGAGGAGGGACCAGGCGCCCGAGGCAGAGCGGCCGGAGGAAGCATCCGTGAGCTGCGCGCCGTACCGGATCGAGTGGAGGAGTTGGCCCTGCCGATTGTAGAGACGCAGCGTGGCCCCTTCGGCGGGGAGCCCTCTGCCGAGGTTCACCACCGGAGCAATGTTGGTGGAGGCGGGTTGGTCCGGATCGCACCAGACGAGTTGATGGCCGTTGGCGGGAAGAATAACGCCGGGCGGGAAGGTCCAATCGCCGGGCGAATCGCGGTCGACGGTGAGACTGGCTCCGGCGAGGTCGTAGGGTGTGCTTCCGGGATTGTGAAGTTCGATCCAGTCGGCGAAGCGACCGGAGGGACTTCGAAGGGCGGCGGTGTTGGCCGCCATGAACTCGTTGAAGCGCGGCCCGTCGGGCGGGGCGGTGTAGTTGCTGGTGCCGGGGCTGGCGGTATCGGGAAAGGCGACTATGTCCCCGGTACCGTCGGGAATCCGGCCGAGCGAGATGCCTTCGGCGCCGATGGGATGTCCTTCGACAGGAATGCGGTAAGTGACGCGGCTGAGCTCGGCCCCGGCCGGGTCCATGAGGACGATGGCGCCGCCGTTTCCGGGAAGCTTGAATCCGAGATGATTGGGCCCCGGATTCTCATCCGCCTGCAGGACGACAAATCCGGAGGGCCCGATGAAGGAATGGGCGCGGATCTGGAAGACCGCGTTGGAGGTGGCGAGGGCGAAGCCGCGGAGGCTCGCGGGTGCGGCGCTGGAAAGGTTGTGAAGCTCGATCCAGTCATCTTCGCCGACGGGGGGATTGGCCAGCCACTCGTTGATGGCAAGGCTCCCATGGGGCGCGAGGGATGCGGGCTCATTGGGAGCGAGCGGTGTCGGTTCCGTGAGTTCCCAATCGAGGGAGGTTCCGATCCGGCCGAGGCTGAAACCGTCGGGAAGGTACCCAAACGTGACGGCATCGACTCGGTTCAGCGAGGCGTCGTAGAGGCCAATGGTTTCGCCCCTCCGGGAGAGGGCGAAGCCGGTGTGGAGCCCGGCGGCGGTGGTGTTGGTACCGCACCAGACACGGAGCCACGCACCGGAGGTGATCGAAGTTCCGGGAGGAAACATGAAGCGTCGCGGGTCGCTGTCATCGGAGAGACTCCAGCCGTCGAGTGAGACGGCGTCGGCGCTAAAATTCCGAAGCTCG
>JBBQIU010000818.1:0-2277 GCA_038325245.1 Verrucomicrobiota bacterium | reverse complement strand
CCGCTAGCGGTTCATGACGCTACCCAATGGCATTGCCAAGACCACTTCCCGCGAAAAGAACAACACCTCCTCTGGGACAGCGCTCCTGTGTTTAGACACTATTCCAGCAGTCGCCGCCAGATTGAGTGGGTAACACCGATCCTCCCAAAGGGAGAGGGTATGGCGTGCGGCGCGAGAGAAATGCATGGACCACCGCATGCGAGCAACGCGAAGCCGTGCTCCGAGAACGTGCGGCCAAGCCCTCCGAAACACGCTGAGGGATTTCCCCCTCTCCCGCGCGCGGGAGAGGGCCGGGGTGAGGGCAGCCTTTCTTTCCGCAGTTCATGGTCTGAATGGCCGGTTCGCAAACCGTGGTCCCTACCCATCACCCGTCTCCGACGCCTACACCTCCCCTCGGTCCTGTTGCCCTGCTTTTTCGCCATCTCTCCCTGCCACGCGGCTTCGGACAGCCCCATTCAGCTCCGGAACGTCACCCCACAGACCGGCATCTCATTCGTCCATACCGATGGCAGTTCCGGACAACGCTACATCGTGGAAACGGTCGCGTCGGGCCTTGCATTGCTCGATTACGACGGGGACGGCGACGAAGACATCTATTTCCTCAATGGGGCTCCGTTGCCAGGATCCAGAATCGAGCCTCCACCCCGGAACGCCCTCTACCGGAACGACGGCAACTGGAAATTCACGGACGTGACGGAGAAGGCCGGCGTCGGCGATACGGGTTACGGATTGGGTGTCTGTACGGGCGACTATGACAACGACGGTGACCCGGATATATACGTCAACAATTTCGGTCCGAATGTCCTCTACCGAAACAATGCCGACGGCACCTTCACCGATGTCAGCCGGGAAGCGGGTGTCGCGGCGGGCAGCCTCGTCGGCGCCGGAGCGAGTTTCTTCGATATGGACGGGGACGGGGACTTGGACTTGTTCGTCGCGAACTACGTGGGCTTCTCCTTCGAAACCCACAAGATTTCCCACATGAACGGATTCCCGGCTTACGTCGGCCCGCTCCAGTATCCCACCACCGCCAATGTCCTTTACCGAAACAATGGCGATGGGACATTCACCGACGTCAGCGCCTCCTCGGGCATCGGGGCGCTTCGCGGTTCCGGCATGGGCGTTATCGCCGCCGACATGGATAACGACGGCGATGCCGACGTCATCGTGGCGAACGACCTTCGCCCCAACTTCCTGTTCCAAAACGACGGCAAGGGCCGTTTCAAGGAGGTCGGCGCCCAACTCGGTCTGGCGTACGATTTCTTCGGGAATGCCATGGGCAACATGGGGGTCGAATGCGCCGACTGGAATCATGACGGCTTTCTCGACGTCTACATCACCACCTATCAACGCCAGTTGAGCAATCTTTACCAGAACACCCGGGGAACCTCCTTCACGGACGTGACTCGACCGACGGGCGCAGGCACGGCGACCTACCCACAGGTCGCCTGGGGCGTCGGCTTCGCCGATTTCGACAACGACGGCCACCGGGATCTTTTCATCGCCTGCGGTCACCTCATCGACAACGTCGAGAAGTTCGATGACACGACCGCCTACCACGCCCGGAACATCGTTCTGCGCAATACCGGCCTGGGTCGATTCGAGGATGTCTCAGACCGATGCGGCGACGGCCTCCAGCCAAAGTTGAGCAGTCGCGGCGCGGTGTTCGGCGACCTCGACAACGACGGCGACCTGGATGGAGTCGTGCTGAACTCCCGTCGAGAGCCGACGATCCTGAGGAATGAGTCCCCCCGGGAAAATCACTGGCTCCAGGTCAGCCTTCAGGGAACGAAGTCCAACCGCGGCGGCATCGGCGCGCGCGTGACTGTGGTCGCCGGCGATCTCACACAACTGGATGAGGTCCACAGCGGGCGCAGCTACCAGAGTGACTTCGGAAAGCGCCTTCACTTCGGCCTCGGCCGGCGAGACGCCGTCCAGGAAGTGCGCGTGCATTGGATCGGCGGCGGCATGGATGTCGTCCGAAACGTCCGTGTCGATCGCCACATCACGGTCGTGGAAGGGCGGGGGCTCGTGGCCTCATCGACCCCGTCGCCCTTGCCGGCCGCCTCGCCATGAAACCCGTATCGGAAGTCCACCGTTCCCATTCCCTGGGCACCCTCGTGATCTGGGCACTCGTGGCCCTGACCCAGGCACGCCTTGCGGGCGCGGAATCCCCTTCGCCCATTCAATTCACGGATGTCACCCGCCAATCCGGAGTCGATTTCGTCCATGCCGACGGCAGTTCGGGTCGGCGCTATATCGTGGAATCGGTCGCCT
>JBBQIU010000817.1:0-2284 GCA_038325245.1 Verrucomicrobiota bacterium | reverse complement strand
GGTCGCCTCGTACGACAGGCAATCGAGAACGGCTTTCTCCGTTGCGAAGCCCGCCCTTTTGCCGAACCTCTGCTGGAAGACCGCCCACCTCTCCCGCACCGCGGTGCTGGCTTCCTCGGGCCGATATCCGAAGCACCAGATCTCGCTCGCATCGCCGAGGAGATCTCGGACGATCTCGCCATAGCACTGCCGATGCTCGTCCGTGAACTGGAGGTCTTGCGCCTTCTGGAGGTCGCGCTCGAACTCTCCCACCGACATCGGCTCGAGGGGATCCCTCCGGAGAAGGTCCTCGAGTTCGGCGTCGAAGCCCTGGAGCGACCGGTGGACTTCGTTCGATTCCCGGGCGTCCTGAAACACCCGCTTAGGACTCGCGCAACAATAAGTTGCCGGATTATCTCGTTTTGACACGGGGGTGGATCTCATAGTTCCACTCTCCGTGGAATGCGTTCCTCTTGATGATGCACTCCGCCAACTCGTCGTCGCTCACGACCCGGCCTTTCTCGTACGTGCCCTCGTCGAGCCAGGCATGCACTTCCAACCCCGCTCCCGTCGTCGTCGCCCCGATCGATTCGACCACGACCTCCAACGTCTCCAGCGGCCGCCCCTGCCAGTTCCGCGTGATGTGGCAGAACAGCCGGTGCTCGATCTTGTTCCACTTGCTCGTCCCCGGCGGGTAGTGGCACACCTCGACGATCAGGCCCGTCTCGTCGGCCCACTGTTGCAGTTCCAACTTCCACAGCCGATTCCGCGAACCGTTGCTCCCGCCACTGTCCGCCGTCACCAGGATCCGCTTGGCCCCGGCGTACCGCTGCCGCCCCAACTTCTCCCACCACCGCCGAATCGACCCCACCGCGAACTCGGCCGTGTCGTGGCTGATCCCCACCGACACGCCCGCCTCGTTGGAATGGATGTCGTACACGCCGTAGGGCACCGCTTTGCCCAACGTCGGATCGGGGAAGTCGTGCGTCTTCACCTTCCGCGGATGACCTTTCGGCCGGTACGTTCGCCCCGGATTCTTCAGATTCCCCAGCACTTCCTTCTTCTTGGTGTCGACCGAAATCGCCGGCTCACCCCGGTGCCGCCGGGCCTTCACCCGATCCGCGATGTGGCGGAACTGCCCGTCGCGATCCGGGTGCTGGGCACCTTCCCGCGTCTTGCGGTTCCCCTGCAGGCTGTAGTTCAGTTCCCGCAGCATACTCCGAACCGACGAGGCGCTGACCGCGTAGCCCTGCTTCCTCAATTCGCCGGCCAATCGCGTGGTGCTCTTGATCGTCCAACGCAGCGGATCCATCGGCGAACCCCGCGTCGTCGGCTCGATCAACCGGTCGAGGGCTTCCAGCAAACCCGGCTGGCTCTCCCCACGCGGCTTACGACCACCGCCGGCCCGCCGCTGACGGCTCGCATCGAGAGCCGAGAACGACGCGAGTTCCTTCAGGCCGGTGCGAATGGTTCGATCCGACATCCCAGTGGCCATGGCGACGGTCGCGATTCCACCCCGGCCAAACGACCGAGCCTCGACCGCCGCCCAACGCCGACGGCCACGCTCATCCAAATCCAAAACCAGGTCGGCGTACTTCAAACGAACGGCGGCTATGATAGATGCGTCCTGCATCCCAAGAGTATGGCGGAAGTCGGGTCAAAATCTCAATGCCACTTCCGGTAAGTAAATCTTGCGCGAGGCCTAACCGAACCCGCGATCACAATCGCCAGTAGGATCGCAGCAATAAGCCAACGCCGATTGCGGATGGCCCTGATGATTTGATGATACATGACTCATGTCCCATAAGCCGGAAGTACCAATACGCGAGGCTTGTCGTCCCTGCACACCCTACGATCAAGGCTATCCACAACGCGATGTGGCGGAAATGCACGGCTCACTCCATCGGTTTCGGATCGGGCGGAAACTTGTAGCCGAGTTTCGTGAGCGCCATCTTGGCGGCGTTGCGTTCTTCGGGGTCGGGCGATTTCAAAAAGGGAACGACACTGTCGATGTGATCGATTGACTTGCGATTCCCGATCGTTGAGATGGCGGCCCTTCGTACTGTGGACTCAGGACATTTCAGATTCGCGACGGCGGTCAGCAAGAGCTTACTGCGGAACGGTTCAGGGTTTCCCATGAATTCTAACGCCGCGCCTGCGCTGGTCATAGCAAAGATAGCTGTTGAAGGATATTTTGTGTAACCTGCGAGGACAATGACCCTATTGAATTGTTCGTCCGTAAGACTGTGTTTTATCCTGACGATATTCAGATACTGCATAGCTTCTTTGAAGGAGGGAACGTTTT
>JBBQIU010000816.1:0-2289 GCA_038325245.1 Verrucomicrobiota bacterium | reverse complement strand
GGGCAGGTCGTGGTGCAGGACGAAGCGGACGTTGGGTTTGTTGATCCCCATGCCGAACGCGATCGTGGCGCAGATCACGCGCACTTCATCCCGCAGAAAGCGGTCCTGGGCGGCCTCTCGCGCCGCCTTTTCGAGACCCGCATGGTACGCCGCAGCAGGGGTTCCGCTCTCCAGCAGCTTGGCCGCCAAGGCATCCGCCCCGGCGCGGCTCGAGCAATAGATGATCCCCGACTCGCCTTTCCGATCCTTGAGGAAGGCGATCACCTGTCGCGCCGGTTGCGCCTTCGGCAGCACGCGGTAGCTCAGGTTCGGCCGGTTGAAACTGGCCACGTACGTCGACGGCTCACGGAGGTGCAACTGGGCGAGGATATCGCCCCGCACGCGCTCCGTGGCGGTGGCGGTCAACGCCATGAACGGAACCTCCTTCAGCCGTTCCCGGAGCGCCCCGATCTGCCGGTATTCGGGCCGGAAATCGTGCCCCCATTCGCTGATGCAATGCGCCTCGTCCACCGCCACGCAGGCAACCCCCCAACGCGCCAGCTCCTCGGGCATCGTCCCCAGCAGGAGACGCTCAGGGGCGAGGTACAACAGTTTGAACTCCCCGTGATGCAGGCCCCTCCATCGAGCCCTGCGTTCCCCTTCGGCCAGGGTCGAATTCAAAAATGTCGCCGCGACTCCGTTCGCGCGGAGGGCGTCGACCTGGTCCTTCATCAACGCGATCAACGGCGAGATCACGACCGTCAGACCGGGTCGGACGAGCGCCGGAAGCTGGTAGCACAGCGACTTGCCGCCACCCGTCGGCAGCAACGCGAAAACGTCCCGGCCCGCGAGCGAATCCGAGATGATCTCCTCCTGCAAAGGCCTGAAGGACGTGTAACCGAACACGTCCTTCAGGAGGCTCCGAAGCTGGGTCGGAGACGCCTTCATCGCCCGGACTAGAGGTTCCGCGTCCATGCCATCCGTCAGCCGCCCGATTCCTTTGTCTGCGCCGGATCCCGGCCCGGCTTCACGATTCCCTTTCCACGGGCCACCCCAAGCCTTCGCTGGACCCAGAACGTCAATGGCGTCTCCACCGTGCGTTGGAAAACGATCCCGGCCACCACAGAGATTCCGGCAAACAACACGAAGATCGCCTCGCCGCTCAACCAAGTGCCCAAACCCACGGCCATTCCGGCCTTCGCCAGGACGGAGAGCAGCGGGTAATGAATGAGAAAAATACCGTAGGACGCCTCACCACACGCCAGCAGCACCCGCGGCACCCGCAGAGCCGTCGTCCGTTCCCACGCCGCCAGACCGACCAGCATGACCGCCGACGCCACCCCGTTCGCCACCAACTGCCAGTCGAAGGACATATACGTGTGGCCGGTGAAATCCGTCAGCGCCGCCGACACGAGGTAAAGCAGGCCGGCGGCGAACCAGACTCTGGGCCGGCGCACGTTCCCGCGCATCGCCACCTGCGCCGCGATCCCGCCCAGGAGAAAGTTGAAGTACAACGGTTGGAGCAGAAAACTCCACGGGAAGTCCAATTGCGCGTGAACGATCACCGCGAAGAGGACGGCCGACTGCCAGACGACGAACACGACGGCACCGACCCATCGACGCCAGATCGCGAGCGCGAAGACAGCGTAGAAGAGCACCATGCTCTGAAGGGTCCACGCCACCGCGAGGTACGGAACCCCGGGCTGTGGCCAAAGGAGGAAGGAGCCAACCAACGTCCCGAGGGTGGCCGTGCCGGCGCTCCCGCCGAAATCGGGCCGGGCCAGGTACACGGGAATGACCACCAGCAACACCAGCCAATACACCGGATAGATCCTCGCGAACCGACTCAACAGGTAACGCTCCAGACGCTCCGGTTGCCCGATGTCCCGGGCGTGCACCATGCTCAACATGAACCCGCTCATCGCGAAGAAGAACGGCATCCGCACACCCGCCAGGCCGAAGAAGCCCCCGAAGGGTTGGTCCCCAAAGTACTTGGGCGACTGCACCACCGAATTGCAGTGGTACAACATCACCAGCACCGAGGCGATGCCCCGGGCGGCGTCAATGGCGGTCAGACGTTTCATGTCCCGCCACGGCGGGACGGACATTTAACGGCCCCGCTCACCGACAGCGCAATGCCAGTGCATTACCGCCCACGGGCGAGACGAATCACTTCCGACAGATTCAAGCCCTGGCTGCGTTGCTGAATTTGAGGCAGGTACTGCTGCTGCAATCCCTGGGCCTGACCCAGAAGGGACTTGAAGGTCTCCTGCAACTGCAAGCCGCTCAGTGACCGGCCGCCGGCGTAAT
>JBBQIU010000815.1:0-2291 GCA_038325245.1 Verrucomicrobiota bacterium | reverse complement strand
CCCTCGGAGTGGAGTTTGGCAATTTCTGGCCGGCCGCCCCCAGGCGAGGCGGCATGGGACGAGACAGCCCAAGGCGAAGCCCTGAGCACTTCGTGGAGAACAGGTCTGCGGCTGCCGGCTTGCCCGCCAACAGCGCGCGGGGTTAACACGTCTCGTGCATTGCCATCCGTGGACTCCCCCGAAACCCACCTTCGCGCTCGTCGCCCTGCTTTCCCTCAGTAATGTCACGGCCGGCGAGATCTTCGACGTCCCCGGCCATGAAAAGGACATCGCCCGTCTGGAGGAACTGTTCCGCCTCCACCGTGTCGTAGGCCCCGACACCACGCTCTGGGACCCCTGGATCCCGATGTCCATCCTCTGGCACGACACCCGCGACGCTCCCTCGACCGAATCCATTCGCGCGACCTATCGCGCGCGGTTGCTCCAGCGCCGCATCGACGCGGAAGGCTACGTGTCCACCCAGCAGCATGAAGGCCTCGCCCACAGCGAGGGCTGGCCCTTTCCTCTATGGACCCAGGCGGGCGGTGTGGGCTGGCATTTCACCGTCCGCGGCGTGCCTTACGACGCCGGGTTCGGCGTCCATCTCACCACCAACGTCGGGACCTGGACCCTGACCGGGGCCGCCACCCGCGAATTGGATTCCGCCAGGGGCTGGTCCGTGAACCTCGGGCAGCCCGGATCGGAAATCCTGAATGAATCAGCCCTCACCTCCCCCGAATTCTCTCTCGACGCGAAGGTCGCTCCGTTTCTGCGCCTGAAGTGGACGGGGCGCCAATTCGGCCCGCGAACCACCGTGCGGCTGGATTGGCAGACGGCCGAGGATGCGACGTTCCAACCGCAGAACCGGCTCCACTTCAGCCTCCCGGTGCCGACCGGCGAAGCAGCGGACATCGACCTTCCCGTGTACCGCCATCCCCAGTGGACGGGGCACATCACCCGCCTGCGCCTCACCTTCCAGAACGTGCCCGCCGAGGCGGAACTCACCCTGCTCCGGGTGTTCTCCGCCATCGACAGCCGGCACAACATCAACAACGCCGTCTACCTCCAGGCCTGCGACGACTACGTCCGTTGGACGGGCGATCTGGACTTTCTCCGACAAAACCTACAGCGCATGCGCCTCGCGCTCGCCTGGGCCATCCACGAGTTCCGCATCGCTGAAAAGCAGGTTGTTTACACAACCTGGACAGGGCATGACGGACGAAGCGGCCATTCGGTCGATGACACCGGCAAGCGGACGCTGAAGCGGGGAGTTGGGGTCGGTAACAATTACTGGGACCTCCTCCCGTTCGGCGGCGAAGACGCCCTGGCCACCATCTACTACTTCGACGCGCTCCGACGGATGGCGGCGCTCGAACGACAGATCGAAAGGCATCCTGAGTGGAACCTCCCTTTGGGCCCGCTCCGCTTCGAACCCGCCGAACTGCTCGAACTCGCCCAATCCCTCCAGCGTCACGGGAATGAACGGTTCTGGAACAAGACGACCCGTCGCTTCATCGGCTGGCGTGACATCGAGGGTCGCGTGTACGACTACGGGTTCACCTTCGTGAACAACGAGGCCATTCACTACGGGTTTGCCTCCGAGGAACACGCCCTCGCCATCCGCGACTGGATCGACGGACGCCGCACCGTCGCCGGCGACACCTCCACCGGCGCCGACATCTATCATTGGCGCTTCGGCCCTCGCGCCACGACGCGGCGCAACGTGGAAACCTACTTCTGGGGCTGGTCTGATCCAGGGAGTATTGCGTGGGGTGGCCAGGTTCAGGATGGAGGCGCCGTGCTTGGATTCTCATTCCACGACATCATGGCTCGGCTCGAAACCAACGGTCCGGACGACGCCTGGCCCCGCCTTCGGGAGGTTCTCGCCTGGTTCGACGAGGTTCAGGCGGCGGGGGGTTACCGCGCGTACTATGCCGATAAGAGTCGCGGGACGCTCCAGGGCGGCGGGACCGCCGGCGGGCTGGGACTTGATCATGAGTTCTTCGAAAGCGCCCTCGTCCCCCAGGCCGTCCTCTACGGCTTTCTCGGCTTCCGTCCGCGCGTCGACGGCTGCCTGATCGCCCCGAATCTTCCCGCATCCTGGCCGTCCCTCACGACGCGCGGCATCCGCCTTCACGATGTGACCCTCGACGTCACCGCGGAACCCCACCGCATCCGGATTCTGGTCCGCGGACAGCCAAGCCGGCCGCTCCATATCTTCACTCCCGGCGCCGAGGATTCCCGGGTCGAGATCAAGGACGGCCTGATCGAGATCCATCCCGCTCGATAGGCGGCGGGTTTCCCCCCCACCA
>JBBQIU010000814.1:0-2297 GCA_038325245.1 Verrucomicrobiota bacterium | reverse complement strand
ATCAAGACGTTCCAACCACGAGGCAGGCTTGTAAATTCGCAGATCCGTCTGCGGCGGGGTCGGGTTTGCCAGGGCGGTTGAGAGTGCGGTGGGGCCTGGCGGAGCGGAGCTTTTCCGGGTGTCAGGAGAGAGCATCACAAGGAGCGGCGACGGGATCCGGGTCGGCGACGAACAAGGCAAGCGACGCCGTGTAGCCGTGGAGATGGTTGCGATTTCCGATGGGGCCGATCTCGCCGTTGCAGAAGAATCCCGCCAGGGGGAGCAGCCCGCCGAGGTGATCTTGCACGAGTCCGGTGTCGTGATGGCGGCGGCCGAAAAGCCCCTCGCCGCGTCCGGCGCAACTGCAGAGGCAGCAGGCGATGATCCGATCGCTGGCCAGGCGCATGCGGGTCTGGCTCAGGAGAGCCGAGAAGTCCTCGGTGGCGGCGGTGCCATCACGGAATTGGAATTGGAGCGTCTGGCCGACGCGTACCTGGGCACCGACGGCAACAACGCCGCGGTTGGGGTCTGCGCCCAGGAGATTGCGGACAAGGAAGTCACCGCGGCGATGCTCCTCGAGGTATTCGTCAACAGCCAGACCGACGAAGATGTTGCCATTGGCGCGGGCCTTCTCGGGGTCTGGAAGGGAGTTAAACGTGTCTTGAAGGACGGTCAGGGCGGGGAGGTTCCCGATGCGCTGGATGAAATTTCGCTCCGCGGCGGTGATGGTCCAGGCCCGGCCGATGGGCGTGCAGCCCTGGGAGATGATAGGTTCCAGGCGAACGGAACCTCGGATCGAGATTCCGATTCCGCCGTCGGTGAAGACCTCCTGATTGAGAAAGAGGGTGGTGTCTTCGGATCCGGGTGTGCCACCGGCAAGGCCGCCCAGGGTCGGGATCCTGGGGTAGGCTTCATTCCACTGACGAAGCCAGCGTTCAGCGTCGAGGCTATGCGGGTCTGCAAAGACGAGCCAACCGCGGCTGGAGTCGGCGCCGACGCCCGTATGGGCGTGCCACCAGCCCGGACCGTTGGCCTCGTCGACATCTGCGCCGGTGAAGCGCATCGGGGTGAAGTGCGCACCCGGAAGGGACAAGAGGAGGATGGCGATCGCAGCGCCGTGCTCGATCTCCTCGGATTGGCCGATGACGCCGGGGGCGCTGCATCCGGCCAGGAGGGACGCGCGGGCGTGAACCTGGACGAGTTCGTTGATTTCGCGGATTTGGGGGATGAGGGGTGGAGTGACGAAGATGAGGGCCAGATCCGCGCGTTCCCCCGGTAGCCGGCCACGCGCCTGCTCGACGCGGGAGCGGAGGACGCCTTCGTCGAACGTACCCGCCAAAAGCACCACGGTGGCAGATCCGGTGGCCATCATTGCTCGACCACGTTATCGCCGGGTGCGGATTCCGTAAACAAGCTCCCAGAACTCCGGGCCCTGGCGCTTCGCGTTTCTCGCGGCTTTGCCTGTGACAAAGCGCTGGGAACGGTGCGCAGGCGCGATGGAATCGTTACGGCTAGGCGGCCTTGGGTTTCGGGACGAGACCGCGGGAGCGGACGGTGGTTCCTTGGCCGCCTTTGCCGCCAGGGGCGAGTTCCTTGAAACTCCGCCAATAGCGGAGGGGAACAAAGGCGAGGGCGATCAAGGCCATCTGAGTGATGTCGAAGAGGATCAGCCACCGGAACGCGGCATCCATGAACCCGTAGGAGTGGAGGCCGATGCCAAGCATGTTGACGCCGAACCAGGAGAAGGCGGTGATCACGTTGCCGAAGATCGCCGTGGCCATGAGGGCCTTCTCGGAGATGACCTTGCCCCACCGGGCGTGGAGGTAAAAGGCGTTCCAGATGACGATCATCAGGGCGCCGTTCTCCTTTGGATCCCAGCCCCAGAAGCGGCCCCACGACTGGTCGGCCCAGATCCCACCGAGAACCGTTCCGACGAACGAAAAGAGCATGGCGAAACAGGTGACGCCGTAGACCATCCGGGCGAGGCCCCGGGCGTTTTCAGCTGTCAGCGAGGCGGTGAAGAACCCGCGAAGCACGTAAAGGATCGCGAGGAAACCGGCCACAAAGGTCGCCGAGTAACCGAGGGTCACAACCACAACGTGGGTGGCGAGCCAGAAGTTGGTGTCGAGCACGGCGCGAAGCATGATCATGGTGTCGCCGCCGAGGGACAGGTTGTGGGCGACAACAAGGGTGGCGAAGCCGGTGAGACCGCCGACGACCGTTCCGATGCCGTCTCGATAGAACCGTTCAAGGACGAGGCCGAGGATGGCCGTGCCCCAGCCGATGAAGATGGCGGACGAGTAGAGGTTGGTGACGGG
>JBBQIU010000813.1:0-2301 GCA_038325245.1 Verrucomicrobiota bacterium | reverse complement strand
CTCGATCACGACAGGTGTGATCGGAACATTCTGGAAGGGGCCTCGGTCTCCCGTGGGAACCTGAACGATGGCATCCACCACGTCCATTCCCTTCACGACCTTGCCAAACACGGCGTAGCCCCAGCCACGGGTGTTGGGGGCCGTGTGGTCGAGAAAGCCGTTGTCGGCCACGTTCACGAAGAACTGCGCCGTGGCGGAATGCGGGTTCTGGGTCCGCGCCATCGCGAGCGTGCCGCGCGTGTTCTTCAGGCCGTTGTCGGCCTCGTTCCGGACAGGCTCGCGGGTGTCCTTCTGCTGGAACTCCGTCGTGAACCCGCCGCCCTGGGCCATGAAGCCGGGAATGACGCGGTGGAAGACCGTGCCCTTGAAGAAGCCGTCCTTCACGTACTGGAGGAAATTCTCGACGGATTTGGGCGCCTTCTCCGGATAGAGCTCGATCGTCATGGTTCCGAGATTCGTCTTCATCTCGACCATCGGACCGGCGAATGCGGTGCCCGAGGCAACCAGCGCGACGAGCAGAAACGCCGCTGCTTTGCGGAAGAACTTCATTGGGGTCTCCTGGTGTGTGTGTAGTCGGTGCCGTGCGGCCCATCGGGCTGCTGAGCAACGACCGCTCATGCCCACGATGGGTTCAACGGCGCCGAGGCGAACGTGACGCGCCATGCAAACGCCGGGGCGTGGGTACCGCGACCGCCAATGCTCAGGCGGCACCTTCGTAGACGATCTTCCAGCGGTCGCCGTCGCGCATCCAGTACGTGCGCTTTTTCATCACGTTCGACAGATTGTTGCTGCGGTAATCCTGGGTGAACGTGACCACTGCCAGCGGTTGCTGGCCCGGGTAGAGAAACATGCTGACATCGTCCAACTTGACCTTCACCCACTCCTTCCCGCCGTTCACGGTGCGCTTCTGGGCGGCCCATTCCGCGAGGCCCTGGCTGCCGCTCGAGAATGATGTGGCGTAGTGCGCAATGTAGTTGTCGGTCTTGAGACTCTCCCAGTCGCGCCGCCAGCGTTCCACGGCCGACTCGAGATCCACACGGGCGTCGGACAGCTCGCTCCGGCTCACCCATTCGATCTCGCCCGCGATGATGACCGGCGTGATGCCGATCTGCAGGTTCGAGGCGATGGTCGTGAGATCGGGATTCGTGAGCACGACGCAGCCGTCGGAGGCGCGTGGTGGCCGGCTGTAGGTGTCCCGCGGGGTGCCGTGCAACCAGATGCCGTGGCCGTCACGGCCATTGCGGCGGTCCCACTCGTTCGGGTAGTTGATCGGGTACGCGCCCGATCCGTAGAAGTCCCCCACCTTGTTGCGCGGGAGATTTCCGGTCACGTGGTACACGCCGAGCGGGGTCTTCTTGTCGCCTTCGCGCAGCTTGTCGGTGCCGTTCTTGCCGATGCTGATGTAGTGATCGGAGACGTAGCGCGGGCCGTCGGGACTGTTCTCGAACAGGTAAAGCGTGGCGCGGGCAGTATCGACCACGACCGCATGCTTCTGCTCCGGCGCCATCTTGAGCAGGAACCGCGGAACCCTGTCACCGGGGCCAGGCGACAGCAGGCGCTGGAGGCGCACCTTGGCTTCGTCTCGCAGATCCGAAACGCGTTCCGCCGGCGCGTCGGGCGCATTGCCCAGGGCTGCGATGGGCCGCGCCCGCGCCATCAGGAGGTCGCCCTTGATGAGCTGGGCGAGCCGGAAATTGGGATTCGCTTCGAGCAGGCGATCGAGTTGCTCTGTGGCGGCGGCGATGCGGTCCTCGGCGATGTCGCGAAGGATGGCGCCGAGAAGTGCTTCGGGGCCCTGGCCGACCAGGTGCCGCTCCACCGTCCGGGTGGTGTGGCCGGGCTTGCCGCCCATCGCCATCGTGTCGGCGGTGAGGCAGCCGGCGGCAGCCACCACGGCCAGCGCGGCGAGGCTGCCCGACCAGAACTGCGCGCGGGGTGTCATCGAACGATGTCTTCCTGCTGGATCAGCCAGCGGCCATTCACGCGCACGAGGTTCATGCGTTTCATCCCGCTGGTCTTGAGCGAATCGGAACGATAGACCTGCCGGAAGGTTACGACGGCCTCTTCCGGCCTGGCAAACGTCACTTTGGGATTCTGCACCTGCACGCTGATCTTTCGCCCCTTGCCGATGCGCTCGCGACGCGCCTGCTCCCATTCGTTGCGATTCTGCCCGCCGGGAACCTTGAACCAGGGCGCGTAGAAACTGAGGTACCCCTTCGCATCGCCGGCGGACCACGCCTTCGCCCAAGCCTGCAGCGCCTTGACGACATCCGTCTGCGGGTCGGAGGTGTCCTTCGCTTT
>JBBQIU010000812.1:0-2312 GCA_038325245.1 Verrucomicrobiota bacterium | reverse complement strand
GCCGAAGGAGGTCATCGACGCGGCTTCGGGTCTGCGGAGCGAGAGTGTGATCCGGGTGCACGGGAAGGTTCGTGCGCGGCCGGAGGGGACGGCGAACGCGAAGATCGTGACCGGCGTCGTCGAGGTGAAGGTGACGGGTCTTGAGGTCTTGAACCTGGCTGATCCCTTGCCGTTTCAAATCGACGAGCCGGAAGCGGCGGCGCGGGTGAGCGAGGAAACGCGGTTGCAGTACCGGTATCTGGACCTGCGCCGGCCCGAGATGGCGCGCAACCTGCGGGTGCGGCACAAGGTCGCGAAGGCAGTCCGGGACTACATGGACGACGAGGGATTCCTGGAAGTGGAAACGCCCACGCTCTTCAAGTCGACGCCGGAAGGGGCGAGGGAGTTCCTGGTGCCGAACCGGCGTGAGGCGGGCACATTTTATGCGCTGCCGCAATCGCCCCAGCAGTTCAAGCAGATCCTGATGGTGGCTGGGGTGGAGCGCTATTTTCAGTTGGCCCGATGTTATCGGGACGAGGATTTGCGGGCGGACCGGCAGCCGGAGTTCACGCAGGTGGACATTGAGATGAGCTTCATTGAACGGGAGGACATCTACCGGTTGGTTGAGGGGTTGCTGGCGCGCGTTTGGAAGACCGCGTTGGGTCGGGACATTCCCACGCCCTTTCCCCGGATGCGATTTGAGGAGGCCTTGAACCGTTACGGGATCGACAAGCCCGACACGCGATTCGGGATGGAGCTGGCGGATCTGACGGAGGATTTCCGGTCGAGCACCTTCAAGGTGTTCAGCGGAACGATCGCTGCCGGGGGAGTGGTGAAGGCCATCAACGCCAAGGGTTTGGCGTGCGCGACCCAGGGTCAGATCGAGACGATGACCGAGTACGCGAAGAGCTTTGGGGCGAAGGGGCTCGCCTTCATCAAGGTCGAGGGCGGCGAATGGAAATCGCCAATTGTGAAGTTCTTTTCCGAGGCGGAGAAGGCGGCGCTCCGGGCCCGGTTGGCGATCGAGGAGGGCGACCTGATCCTTTTCGCGGCAGACCAATGGCTGAACGCCTGCGAAATCCTCGGCAAGATCCGGCTCTATTGTGCCGACGTCCTGAAGGGGCAGGGGAAACTGACCGTGGATCCGGATCGGTACGATTTCCTGTGGGTCGTGGACTTTCCGCTCCTGAGTTACGACAAGGAGATGAACCGCTGGTACTCCAGCCATCATCCCTTTACAGCTCCGGTGGCGGAGGATGTCCCGCTCCTGAAGCAGGACCCGAAGAAAGTGCGCGGCCAGCACTACGACATTGTGGTCAATGGAGTGGAGTTGGGTGGCGGTTCCATCCGGATTCATCAACCGCACGTCCAGCGGACGATCTTTGAGGAAATTCTCGCGATTTCCCCGGAAGAAACCCGTCTTCGCTTTGGGTACATGCTGGAGGCATTTCGTTTCGGGGCGCCGCCGCACGGAGGGATCGCGCTCGGGTTCGACCGTCTCTGCGCCATGCTCTGTGGCACGGCCAGCATCCGGGACGTCATCGCGTTCCCGAAGACGGCGAAGGGCGTATGCCTGATGACGGAATCGCCGACACCGGTTTCGGCGCGGCAGTTGAAGGAACTCTACCTTGAAGTGAAGGCCGCGAAGAAGGACGGGGAAGCCCGCCCGCCGGCATAACAAACGATTCAGCCTGAGATCCCAGTTTGATGGAGCCACGGAGACACGGAGACACGGAGCGCACAGAGCCTGAAGGAGACAGTTGGAAATCAGCCGTGGCGATCGGGATCCAGGAGCGTGAGATCGATCTCAGGTGTCTCTTGGTCAATGAGTTGCGAAACAATTTTCCCGGTGACCGGCGCGAGGCTCAAGCCCAGCATCGCATGCCCGGTCGCAATGATGAGGTTCGTGTATTTCCCCGTTCGACCGAGGTAGGGCAAACCATCGGGCGAGACGGGGCGAAGCCCCCGCCAGGGTGGAATTCCTGAAAAATCCGCGGGAAAGAACTCCGGATAGTAGCGGTGGACGGCCTCGATGATGCCTTGGACGCGCAGGGGGTTGATGTCCTCGTTGAGGCCGGCGATCTCCATGGTTCCTCCGAACCGGAGGGCGGAACCCATCGGGGTCACGGCAATCCGAGCCTCGGTGAAGATGGCGCAGATCCTTGGGAGTTGGCGCGGGTTGGGCAGGGTCAGGCTGTAGCCTTTCCCGGCTTGCAACGGGATCTTCAAGCCGAGCCCGCGTGCGAGCTCCGCGCTCCATGAACCAGCGGCCAAGACAAGTTCTTGAGTCGCCACTTCGCCCTTGTCGGTCATCACCGAGTTCACGCTGGAGC
>JBBQIU010000811.1:0-2318 GCA_038325245.1 Verrucomicrobiota bacterium | reverse complement strand
TGTTCGTGAAACTCTTTCCCGACGGGACGGTGCACGCCTATCCCGCCGTCGGCGCCAACCTCAACCTCGGCGCCACTGGCCCGATCCGTCCCGTGGTGACTTGGTAACCTTGTGACCGGGTAAAGCACCCACCTGCATGCTCCAGATCCATGCCCCCCAGCCTCTCCTCGAACCGATCCACAACCGCGAGTTCCCCGGCCTTCGCACCGCCCTCGGAACCGTGCTCGCCCCCGCCGGCGAGGGCATGACCTGGATCTGGAATCGCGTGCCTGTTCGGGTCGGTTACCGGACCCCCTTCAGCGATGCGTTCGTCGACGTGCTTTTCTTCGTAGAAGCCCTGCTCGGTCCCGCCCGCAGCGGTCACCACTCCTCCCGGTTCTGCGAGTACGCCCTGACCGCCGATTGGAACCTCGCCTGGCACGACGGCCAGCTCGTCGTCGACTCCGCCTGGTACAAGGTCCTCGGCGCGGACGAAACCCTTCTCCGCCAGCGATCCCGCCTGGAAATGCCGGTCCCCGATTTCCTCGCCGAATGGAAGATGCCTCTCCGCCGCCTCGTTGACGCCCTCGACCTCACCCGCTCCTCCTGCCCCGACGACCAGGCCAAGGTCGACCGTCTCCGCCGGATCGAGGCCGCCCTGCCGCATTTCGGCGCCGCCTATCGCGCCGACGCCTCCGCCCGCTCGGACAGCCGGGCGCCGTAGAGAGCAGGGTGTTCCCCGTCCTCCCGCCTCCACAAAACCTGCGCGGAGACCCGCCCCTGGGCCACCATCAACTGCCCTTTCGCCCCCGGCGGCAGCGGCTCGAAGTCCCTCAGGCAACGCTCAACCACCGCCAGCCAAAG
This sequence comes from Verrucomicrobiota bacterium, assembly GCA_038325245.1. Taxonomy (GTDB): domain Bacteria; phylum Verrucomicrobiota; class Verrucomicrobiia; order Limisphaerales; family CAIMTB01; genus CAIMTB01. The sequence continues at coordinate 1,475 of JBBQIU010000811.1, read as the reverse complement.
CTCCGAACTCCACCCCGTCGGAATCGGCGCCGGCGCCCGCATCCAATCCAACGAAACCCGCGTCCCGATCAATCGGACCGGCGGCGGCTCACCCAGATGACGCGCCCGCTCCGGGCTCCGGAAGTAGTCCCACAAATCCCGCGCCGCCGCCGCCACGGACGCCAGCCCCGGCAATCCCCAGACCCGGAGCCAGTACAGCTTCTCGGTCCCCAGCGTCCGCTCCAGCAGCCCCGCTTCCTCGATCTCCGCGAGGAGCAGCAGTCGCCTCGCCGATTCCGTCCCCGGCGCCAACTCCCCGGCGCGGAGTTCGTCGTCGAAGCCCCGGACGCGCCGCTCCAGGTCTTCCACGAAGGTTCGGTCGGCCGCCGACGGCAGGAACGCGAACGGACGCGGTCGGAACAGCCAGAAAAGCTCGCCTCCGAGCCGCGCTTCCAACAACGCCTTCAACGCCCCCTGGATCGTCGCGATCGGCAACCTCACCCGGGCCTCCGGAGCGACGAGCACCCGTTCCTTCTCCGAAATCCGTTCCACCCCGAAATCGCGGTCGGACTTCTCCTCGTCGAGCCACCGAACCCCCGCCTCGAACGGCAGAGCCAGCACGTACTCCAGCCAACCGGCGAGCGCCCGCGAGATCGGCGTGGCGCCGGCACACACCGCGTCCGGCCCGGCCAGGCTCACCTCCGAACCGTCCGGCAGGTCCCGCGCGACCACGGTGTGCTCGCTCACGTCCCGGATTTATCACAGACCGCCGGCGGAGTCGTGCGCAAACTCCCCCGGCGAGCAGCCCGCTCCAGGTGAGATGAGAGTTTTAGGCCTTGGTTGGGAGGCAATGGGGTCAAACATAGACATTCTACAATGAGAAATCCGACCCACCGCGATCCGCCGGCTTCGCGACCTGCTCCACTGGGAGGAGTGGCCGAAGGACGTCACCCGCCACACCGCCGCCAGCTACTGGCTCGCCCTGGACGGGAAGCCGGTGAACGTCGCCGAGCAGCTCGGGCACTCGGTCGGACAGTTGAAGACCCACTACAAGGCGCTCGTCACCCGCGCGGATGCAGAGCGGTTCTGGGGGCTGATTCCGAAGGGAGACTGACGGCATATCGCATTGCGATACTATCGCGCGCTTGATCAGGGGCTTCGCGTGTCGGCGCACGGAGCGCCTTTGGCGACGCGAACGTGCTCACGGGCTGCCGCCCCAGATCGAGCGGGTCGCGCTTCGGAAGCTCGTGCAACTGGATCGATCTCGTTCGTTGGAGGACCTTCGAGTGCCTCCCGGCAATCGGCTGGAGCCGCTCCGAGGTGACCGAACCGGCCAGCACTCGATTCGGGTCAACGGCCAATGGCACGTGTGCTTCCGCTGGGAAAGAGACGACGCCCACGATGTCGAAATCCGCGACTAGCACTGAACACCATGAAATCCGCCAAGATCGCCCCTGTTCACCCTGGTGAAATCCTGCTCGGCGACTTCCTGGAGC
>JBBQIU010000810.1:0-2322 GCA_038325245.1 Verrucomicrobiota bacterium | reverse complement strand
TGCAGGGCCGGCATCAGGACTTCCAGGCCCCCCGCCCGGTTCATCTCCTCCCGAACGATCTGTTCGATCTTGCGGAGCACGCGCAGCCCGAGCGGGCAAAAGGTGTACAGCCCTCCTGTCAGCTTCCGGCACAGCCCGGCCCTCAGCAGGAGTTGGTGCGAGACGATCTCGGCGTCCGCGGGCGGTTCTTTCAGGGTGGGGATGAGTGTTTGGGACCAGCGCATGGGGGGCTCCGTAGGAAACGAAAAGAGGCGCGGAGCTTGCCGCGCCTCCCTGGAAAACCAAGTGCGGAGTGTCAATTCATGTCACTTCACCATGTTCACCAGCGGCGCCAGCGACTGGATTCGCACCTCCAAACGGTCACCGCTCTGGATCGGCCCCACCCCGCTCGGAGTCCCGGTGAGGATCACATCGCCGGGCAGGAGCGTCATGTTGGTCGAGATGAAGCTCACCAAACTGAAACAGTTGAAGATCAACTGGCTCGTGTTCGAGTTCTGCCGCAACTGCCCGTTTTGGAAGAGCTGGATCGACAGATCGTGCGGATCGATTTTCGTCTCAATGTAGGGCCCCAGCGGCGTGAAGGTGTCGAACGATTTCGCCCGCGCCCATTGGCTCTCCGCATTCTGGATCGTCCGGTCGCTGATATCCTGCGCCGCCGTGTACCCGAAGATGTACCGCGCCGCCGCCGCCGGCGTCACGTTGCGAACGCGCCGGCCGATCACAATCGCCAGTTCCGCCTCGAAATCCACCCGGTGCGTCGAAAACGGAATCTCGATCTTCGCCCCATCCGGAATCAGCGAGGTCGGCGCCTTAAACCAAAACAACGGCTCCTTTGGCAGGTCCAATCCCGACTCCCGCGCATGGTCCGCATAGTTCAAGCCGACCGCGATCACTTTGGATGGAGCCACCGGCGTCAAGAGCTTCAAACCTCGCGCCGGCATAGCCTTCTTCTCGAAGGACGGGGAACCAAACACATCCCCCTTGAGCTTGAATAGCTCTCCATCGACCACCTTGGCGTGAAAGATTTCTTCCCCGCGCTGAAACCGTCCGATGGCTGCCATGCGGCGTGTGAAGTATCAGAAAGTGAAGCGCTTTCGCAAGGTAAAAGCCTGGCTCTTTGGGTTGCCCACGTCGTCGTGTCAACGCGAATCTTGGCTTCCAACGCTCTCGCCTCCCCCGAATCACGGCCGTTTCCAACCCACCCCACCTTCCATTTCCAATGTCATCCGCCTCGCGGCTTTCTCCTCGGTCGTCACCCGTGGAACCGCCCGGCGCCAACGCTCGAATCCCACAAAATTTCAGCCGTTCGGGAACTCCCCGCCCTGTGTTGGCTTCAACGCACCCGGCTCGTGGGCCAGGCCCCAACGGCACCCTTCCCCGGCGCCACCGGGACCGGCTCCATTGTTGGATCGCTCAGCGCCAGTAAGACCCGCTCCGTCCGCCCAGAACCCGCCCCCCCCAGTTCCTTCATCGCCTCCTGAATCGCGTTCCAGCGGAAATCCACCTCGCCCGTCGCCCGGTCCACCCTGTCCAGAAATGCCGCAAGTTCGATCAACTTGCTCCGCGCTTCCATAAAGTAGAGATCCAGAACCTGCGGTCGCGTCATGCTTGTTGTCACGGCGCGAGCCTACGCCCCATCCCCACCGCCTCAACGCCGGAATGAGTTCGTCCGAGGGTTTCTCCGCCACCGTACGTATTTGTCTTCGGAGACCCGGTCACGGTCGATTGGGTCGAAGCCTAGCCGACGCCACCCCGCCCAAGAAGGTCATGACACCGCGAGCCCAACCCGCTACCCCCCACGATCCTGAGTTGTCCCAACTCCTCCGTTCCTGGCACGTCCCACCCACGCTGCCGCCCTGTTTTGCATCGAAGGTTCATCAGCGGATCCTCCAAACCCACACCCCTCCGTGGCCTCAATTCTGGCTCGGCCTGGCCCTCCAAGTGCTCGAACGTCTGCGCCAACCCCGATTCGCCATCCCCTACGTCTCCGGCCTCATCCTGCTCGGAGCGCTCTCCGGTTCCTGGCAGGCCCAAAGCGCGTCCAGAGCCGATTCCAGGGATCTTCAAACCCGTTACCTCGCGTCCATCGACCCCTACCAGATGCCCCGACCCCAACCCGGGCCATGAAAAGCGCCCTCGGAATCCTCGTCCTGGGCGCGATCGGAGCCGCGGCAGCGTTCTTCCTGGCGTCCCAGTTCCGCGCAAACCAAGCCACGCACTCTCCTCCAACCTCCTCCGGCACAAGATATTTAGATCACGCCCTCCCCCCCTCCTCCGCCGATCCGGCGCCCGACCTCGCGTGGCTTCGCATGGAATTCCGCC
>JBBQIU010000809.1:0-2326 GCA_038325245.1 Verrucomicrobiota bacterium | reverse complement strand
ACATCCCTTGTCAAGCCACTGAACAATTGGATAAACATAGGCCGGCACCGGAGTGGCTTCGGTCTGGGCGGGCGCGAGGGAGATGGTCGCCGGCACCCGTCGGCGACGGTAGACGTCGGGCATGCTCTCGAGGGTGATGGTGCGCGGGTCCTGATAAATGCGCTGGATGAAGGCAGCGGTGTTTTGGGCGGGATCTGATTCGAAACCGTTCCAGGTGCAGAACGACGGCCAGCCGGTCCCATCGGCGAACATGCGCTCGATGTCCGGAATCGCGCCGTTCTCGGTCAGAGTCACCAGCTTTCTTCCTTCGGTAAAGTCACGGAACCTCCGATACACCTCCGGGTAGTGGGAGTGCGTGCCGGCGGACGGATAGATGTCGAGGCCGATCAGGTCGACGACGTCGTCACCGGGATACCAGGCCTCCAATGCGCCGGGGGCCTCGGTGGGGTTGTAGCACCAGATCAGATTGTTCAGTCCGTGGAGTCGGGTGTAGCGGTCAAACATCAGGCGGTACGCCTGCCTGAAGGGATCGGCACCCTTTGCGCCCCACCAGAACCAACCGCCGCTGCACTCGTGGAAGGGACGCCAGATGACCGGTACCCGCGCGTCGCGGAGTTTCTTCAGTTCCTCAGCCATTGCGTCCATTTCCCGGATCAACTCGGCATTTTCCGGTGTGCCGTCGATCAGCGCGCGCCGGATGTCGAAGGTGGTTTCGCTGGTGTAGAACTTGGGGTTGCCTGCGGGCGATCCGGTATCGACAAACCAATGGGCGCAGAATTGCACGAGGCCACCGCGTTGGGCCCAGACGATCGCGCGTTCGGCCGCGCGCTGACCCGAGCGACCGTTCGCGCTGTGGGTGTAGAACATGAAATCGAAGCCCCGAACCGCCGGAGTCAGGCCGGTGGTTCGTTTCACGAAGTCGATGTTGCCCTCGTTATCCAGGCCAAACCAATCGATCCTTTCCTGCTGTCCGGAGAGGATCTTCTTGCCTGTGGTCTCCCGGAGCAGGTCGAGCACCCAGCCGACTTCCGGGAGGGCCTGGGGAGTCACGGGTTGGTCCGCGCCCAGCCCCTTTGACGCGATCGCGAGGCACAGGCAGATCAGGGCGGATCGGATGGGCCGACGCAAAGAGAGGAACGGCACGGCGAGCCGGAGCAGGGGAATCACGACGGTTCGGAAGCGAGGGTGGGGAATTGTTCACCGTACCCGAATCGAGACTCCTTCTCCATGAGAGTGGTTATTCTCGTCTTGAGACTCTTGTCACGCCCCGGGTTGGCCAGGATGATGCGTGAGCTGCCAGCCAAGGGTTCCGGCCATTCTGGAGCTCACCGGCTCAGGAGCTCCCGCAGTCCCGAGAGGTTCTTTTGCAGCACGGTTTCCACATCCGCGTCCTCGACATGGCCGAGGATCCCGATGGGTCCCTCGTAGCCCGACGTTTGCAGGAGCTGGATCATGACGGCCTCGCGGGTGCCTTGGCCAATCGGCAGAATTTTGGGTCCGCCGGGTTTCATGCCGTTCAGCACCACCGCCTTGAGGTACGGGAGCATTTGCGGAAGGATCTGCGCAAAGCGATCGATCTGCCCGTGGGCGTGATGGAAATTGTAGGTCATGCCGAGTGATTGCGGGCCGGCGGCGGCGATGATCTTCAGCTGATTCTCCGGTTCACCAAACCAGTCTCCATGATTGTAAAGCGCCACGGTGCTCCGAGTCGGCTTCGCCTGCTCGCGCAGGTAGGAAATCATCGCGACACCGTGGGCGACCCGGGCGGATTCGTCGGGTTGTTCAAAGACGTTGGCGTGGAAACCGACCCAGAACTCCACCGGCAGTTGAGCCTGGTTGATCGCATCGATCACCGCTCGGTTCGCCTCGCCGAGCTGGCCGACGCGATCGTTGCGGGCATCGATCCAGAGCCAGACTCCACGAACCTTCACGCCGGCCGCGCGCGCCACCCTCAGCTCCTCGGGCAGATCCTTGAGATGGGCCTGACGCCAAGCCCACACGTAGTGCGTGAACCCCAATCGCTTCAGCATCGCGACGCGCTCCGCCGGGGAGCGGTTCTGGTTGTCGTAGGGGACGATACACCACGCCAGCAGGTTGGGGGCGGCGAACAGGGCACTGGATCCTTTGAGGGGCGGGGAGTCCGCTGGGTTCTCGGTGTGCGCTGCGGCATGCTTCCGGTCGACACCCGCGGGGCGGTCGTTTTTCGACACGGTTTCGCTGCAACTCATCAGGAAAATGGCGGTGGGCAGAGCGAGGATCAGGGGCAGGTGGCGCATCACTTGGAGGGCTTGGCGGACTGTCGCTTCGTGCGATAGGCGCCTGGGGA
>JBBQIU010000808.1:0-2328 GCA_038325245.1 Verrucomicrobiota bacterium | reverse complement strand
CAGCGCTGCAATCAGAATGTCCGCCCTCCGACAATGCCCCGGCAGGTCCACGCTCCGGCTGTGGCAGACCGTCACCGTGGCGTCCGCATGGGGCGCCTTCTGGATAAGTATCGACGCCATCGGCTTTCCCACGATGTTCCCCCGACCCAGTATCACCACCTCCGCCCCCGCCATCCGGGTGCCCGACCGGATCAGCAGTTCATGAATCCCGCCCGGCGTGCATGGCACGAACCCTCCCGTGTCCCCCAACATCAACCTCCCGACATTCACCGGGTGAAAACCATCCACGTCCTTCCGCGGATCCACCGCCGCGAAAACCGTCGGAGCATCGATATGTCCGGGAAGCGGCGCCTGAACCAGGATCCCGTGCACGGACCCATCGACATTCATCGTCGCGATGCACGAGAGCAGGTCCACTTGCGACGTCGTCGTCTCTAGAACGTGGGTCACCGATTTCAAACCGAGTTCGGCACTGGTCCGCTCCTTCATCCCGACGTACACCTTCGAGGCCGGATCGTCCCCGACCCGCACAAACGCGATCTGCGGCTGAATCCCGCGCTGTTCAAGCGCCACGACCCTCTGCCGGGTCTCCGCATTGATTTCAGCCGCGATCGCCCGGCCGTCGATCAGGTTATCCATGCGTGTCGTCCTCAGCCCCTTCACCGAACGGCTTCGATCGTCTCGATATCCAGCAGCGGGATGTGTCTCCAGAGGGGACGCCGGTCGAGATACTCCCGTCCCGTCACGATCACCACCCGCCCCCGGTATTCCTTCAGGGACAATGGTCCGGAGCGCGTGGTGAACAGGAAGTTCATCAGGGTCCTTCCTTCGCGCGTTCGCAGCGCATAGAACGACGGTGCCGCCACGTTCCCTGGTCGCACCACAATGCCCTCCCTGCGCACCCATCGGCCTTCCCCGATGACGCTGGCTGGCGCCACTCGAACCGGCGGCGAAGGATCGACCGCCGCCGAAGCTGGCTCCGCCAACGGAGGAACGGGCACGACAGGCAAGGGCCTGACGGGCCTCGTCACGACTGTCGCGGGGGCCGGCGCGGAACCTCTCGCCTGCCCCACCGAATTCGTCGACGCCGCCCCCGTCCCGGTTCCAACCACCTTGGCCGGCCTGGTCGGCGCCGCGTGGGTCGCCCCGCGCGCCGTCACAAACTGCTCAAACCATGCATTGTCAGTGATCCGGGGAGTCGCGACCACGGGCGGAACCGCGTTCGTGACCGCGTTCGTGACAGCTCGCGTCGCGACAACCGGCGTCGGCGGAACCGCATTCGTCGCAGGACGTGTCGCCACGGTCGGAGTCGGAGGAGCGGCGTTCGTCGCAGGACGCATCGCCACAACCGGAAGAGCCGCGTTCGTGACCGAAGTGCCCGGCGCCGGAACCACCCCCACGGGCGCCACGCCCTGAACCTGCCGTCCGGTGCCCGTCGTCCGTTCGATCCCCGCCGCCGCCAGCGCAGCACCCTCAGTTCCCGTTCCCAGCCACGCCGCCGGCACAAACCCCACGGAACCTGCCGGGGCCGCGACCTGAACCCAGCCTTCCTTCTCCGCCGCCAGAATCTTCAAAGTGGAACCCCATTTCGCCCGCGCCACGATCCCATGGTCATAGCTCGGACCCGACCGAACATTCAGCATGTCGGCCTTGACGGTGCCAGTCGCCGCATCGATGTACTCCGCGCTGGCCCAGGCCGGTGCATTGGGGGGCAACGCGATCTTGATCCAGATGGGCGGTTCGTCCGCGGCCGGCCGGCGCAGCGACACCGTGTCGAGGACGGTCACTTCCTGCCCCTTCTTAAGCTGGGTGACAATCTCGCCGACGAATCCCGGCCGCGACCGCACGTTGACGCGATCCGCCTTCGAATAAGCCATCGCCGCCGAAGCGCTTACGTGAACCAGAAACAGGGCACATAGGGCGGCGGCAACCGTCTGCCACGCTCGAGAAGTCATCACGGCTTCAGTAGAGTTTTCAGTTCTGCGGGTGTCAACGTCCGCCACCGCCCGGGGCGCAACTCCCCCAACTTGATCGGCCCGATCTGGGTTCGCACCAATCGTTCCACTTCCAATTCCTCCGAGGCGAACAGACGCCGAACCTCTCGGTAGCGACCCTCGGCGAGTTCAATCTCCACCAGGCTGCCCGCGGGGTTCGACGACAAAACCTTTCCCCGCTCAATGCGAAGCGTCTCCCCGTCGGACGTAATGCCCTTCTTGAACCGCTCAAGCATCCTGGGTTCGACCCGTCCCGCCACCGTGACGAGATACTTCTTCCGGATCCCGAATCGCGGATGAGTCAGGTGAAGGCAGAATTCCCCGTCGTTGGTCA
>JBBQIU010000807.1:0-2330 GCA_038325245.1 Verrucomicrobiota bacterium | reverse complement strand
CCGGCAACGCGATGTCCACGATCTCCGGGAAGTTCATCTTGAATACAGGCAGGAAGAGCTTCACCGATGCCCCGCCCATGTAGAAATCCTCCATTGGCGGCTGCCCCACGATCGTCGCCGGATAGACGGCGTCCTTCCGGTGAGTCACCGCCGTCACATGAAACACAGGATAGGGTTCGGGCAATGTGTAGAATCCCGTGTGATCCCCGAACGGCCCCTCGTCCCGCAAGGACTCCTTCGGATCCACGTACCCCTCGATCACGAAATCCGCATTCGCCGGGACCTCAAGATCGTTCGTCTCGCACTTCACCAGCTCCACCGATTTCCGCCGCAGATACCCCGCCAGCAGGAATTCATCCAGGCCGTCCGGCAACGGCGCCGTCGCCGCAAACGGAAACATCGGGTCACCGCCCAGGAAGATCGCCACGGGCATCCGCGTTCGCGTCTCGTAGTAGCGCCGACCATGCCGCGCCCCGACCTTTTGCAACTGCCAGTGCATCCCGGTCGTCCGGTCGTCGTAGATCTGCACGCGATACATGCCGATGTTTCGCTCCCCGGTGTCCGGGTCCTTCGTCACCACGCACGGCAGCGTCACGAACCGCCCCCCGTCGTGGGGCCAGCACTTCAGGATTGGCAGGTTTAACAGGGTCGGACAGTCGTGGGTCGCTGGCGCGCTGCGGAAATCGCCATCCGGGGCCGCGGGCCACGGTTCCACTCGCGTCGGGGGCGCGTCGAACTTTCGCACCACCTCCTTGCACGGACCGTCCTTCACGATCTTCGGACGGGCGTGCCTCAGTTCGAATGCCGTCCCCAGGAGCTTCAGGGCCTCGCGCATGGACGTCGGAGGCTTGGCCTTCATCAGGAATCCCAGTTCCCGCGCGACCTCCTCCACCGACTCCGACCCCATGCTCATCGCCATGCGCCGCCAGGATCCCATCGTGTTGATCGCCACCGGAAACGGGCTCACCACCCCGTTCACGGTCGGTTTCTCGATCAACAATGCCTTCCCGCCCCCCGGCGACTTCATCTCACGGTCGGCAACCTCCGTGATCTCCAACTCCGTTGCCAGCGGCTCATGGACACGCTTCAACTCGCCCACCCGGTCAAGGTGATTCACCCAGTCTCTGAAAGACTCAAACGCCATGCCCGACCCTGCTCCGGGTTCATCCCCTAATCAAATGGGACCGCAATCCTGCCGCGTCTGCCAAGGCATGCTGATCCTCCTCGCACGTCACGAAGAGATCCGCGCCGGTCAAACGCGCGATCGCGACCTGAATCACGTCGCCCGCGCGCATGACCATCCGGCACCCCAACTGCGCGGAGAGTTCCCTGCATTCGCGCAATTCTTCCCGCCAATCAATGACGCACGGATCGAAGTAACCCAATTGAACGTCCTTCTCCAGGGATGCGATCAGGCGGCGGGACTCGGCTTCGGTGAGCACTGCATCCCGACCAAGGGTTAGCTGGCGGATCGTGTTGAAAACCTCAAAATGGGTCCACGGTGACCAGAGGAGACGAGCGCTCTCGATCTGCGGGTGAAAGCGGCGCCAGGCGAGGTGGTTGTGGTCCAACCGACACCGCATCGCGACCCAGTAGCTTGTGTCCGGGTAGACGCGATGAACGTTCGCAAAGCTCATGACCGCAGATCGCGCAACCGCTTCACGACACTCACCCGGGGGCGTTCCCCGGGCAGAAGGGATTCAGCCTCGGCGATCAAGTCCTGCGTCGTGTGCCGAGGTGGTTCGCCCGGCTTCAGGACCACAAAACTCGGTTCGCCCTGATCCGTGACGATGACCGATTCCCCTGATCGCAACGAGCGCGCGAGTGCAGGCGTCCGATAGAACTCGCGTTTGGTCACCGTCTTCATGTCAGACAATTCTGTCTGTCATCTGGCGGTGAACAAGCGGAATTTTTCTTTCACACCCCCCACGTCATCCCCTCCTCGACTCCGCCTGCGCTCAATGTTATCCACCCCGCCACGCCCTTCCCCATGACCCCGTCCCCCGAATCCAGGCTCGCCGCGCTCCAACTCGAACTTCCCCCAGCACCCCGCCCCGTCGCCGTCTACAAACCGCTCGTCATCACCGGCAACCTCGCGTTTGTCTCCGGACACGGCCCGCTCCGCACCGATAAATCCCTCATCACCGGCGTCGTCGGCAAGGACCTGGATCTGGACCAGGGCAAGGCCGCCGCCCGCCAGGTGGGCCTCGCCATCCTCGCCACGCTCCGCGATCAACTCGGCTCCCTCGACCGCGTGAAGCGCGTCATCAAAACCCTGGGCATGGTCAATTCCGCGCCCGACTTCTACGAACATCCCAAGGTCATCAATG
>JBBQIU010000806.1:0-2335 GCA_038325245.1 Verrucomicrobiota bacterium | reverse complement strand
CCGGTGAACTCGGGGAAGTTGTTGGTCTTGTGCAGGCGTTCGAGCGCCTCACGCCAGAGCCCGCGGTAGACGAGGTCGTTCCACTCGGGGATCAGGTTGTTGATGGGACAGCCCGAAGCCATCCCGGCGAGGAGCGTGCCGGTGTGGCAGAACGGGACACCGCAGTCCATGCAACGAGCCCCCTGGGCCCGGAGCGTCTCCTCGGGCAGGTGCTCGTGAAACTCGTGCCAGTCCTTGATCCGCTCGAGCGCGGGGCGATCGAGGGGCAGTTCGCGAAGGTACTCGAGAAATCCTGTGGGTTTGCCCATGGCGAGACGTCGGGGAAGTCGGTCGGGTGAGGTGGGTTGGTGGTGAAGCGCGAAACATCGCTCAACCGCCACCGATCCGCGAAACGTCGCGGGCGTTGGCTTGGAAGGCGGCGTTGATGGCGTCGTCGCCCGACAGGCCGGCGGCCTGGGCATTGCGGATTGCCGTGAGGACGCGCTTGTAGTCCTTGGGCATCGCCTTCACGAAGCGGGGGACCATGGCGTCCCACTGGGCGAGGACCGTCCGTCCGCGTTCACTCCCGGTGTACTCCACATGGCGCTCGATCTGCGCGCGTACCGCGGCGATCTCCTCGGGGTCCTCCAGCTTTTCGAGCCCGACCATCTGTTGGTTGCAGCGGACCGGGAAGTCCCCGAGTTCGTCCAGCACGTAGGCGACGCCGCCGGACATGCCGGCTGCGAAGTTTCGTCCCGTCAGGCCGAGGATCACGACGCTGCCACCGGTCATGTACTCGCAGCCGTGGTCGCCAACGGCCTCCACCACGGCGTGCACCCCGGAATTGCGGACGCAGAATCGCTCGCCGGCCATACCGCGGACATACGCCTCGCCGCTGGTCGCGCCATAGAGGGCGACATTGCCGATGATGATATTGTCCTCGGCAGCGAACGTGGCGGTTTTCGGCGGGTGAATGATCAGCTTGCCGCCGCTGAGCCCCTTGCCGAAGTAGTCATTCGCATCGCCCTCGAGGGTGAACGTCATGCCCGGGGGGAGGAACGCCCCGAAACTCTGCCCCGCGCTGCCCCGGAACCGGATGGAGATGGTGTCGGCGGGGAGCCCGGGGGCGCCGTGCACCTTGGTCACCTCGTTGCCGACGATGGTCCCGACGACGCGGTGGACGTTCCGGATGGGCAACTCCGCCACCACCTTCTCCCCGCGTTCGATCGCCGGCCGGCAGATCTCGAGCAGGGTGGTCAGGTCCAGGGATTTTTCAAGGCCATGATCCTGCGCCATCTGGCAATAACGACCGACGTCCGACGGGACGTCCGGGGAGTAGAGAATGTTCGAGAAGTCGATCCCCCGGGCTTTCCAGTGCTCGATGGCCTTGCGGGGTTCGACGCGGTCGACGCGTCCGATCATCTCGTTGAAGGTACGGAACCCGAGCCTGGCCATGAGTTCGCGGACCTCCTGGGCGATGAAGCGCATGAAGTTCACGGCGTCCTCGGGGCGCCCGACGAAGTTTTTCCGCAGTCGCGGATCCTGGGTGGCCACGCCCACCGGGCAGGTATTCAGGTGGCACACGCGCATCATGATGCAGCCCATGGCCACCAGGGGGGCCGTGGCGAACCCGAACTCCTCGGCTCCCAGCAGCGCCGCGATGATGACATCCCGGCCGGTCTTCAACTGGCCGTCCGTTTCCACCACGATGCGGGAGCGGAGGTTGTTGATGACCAGCGTCTGGTGGGTCTCGGCCAGGCCGAGTTCCCAGGGGATGCCGGCGTGCTTGATGGAGGTCTGCGGAGAGGCTCCCGTGCCGCCGTCGTAGCCGGAGATCAGGACGACGTCCGCGTGCGCCTTGGCGACGCCCGCGGCAATGGTGCCGACCCCGACCTCGGACACGAGCTTCACGCTGATGCGCGCCGTCCGGTTGGCGTTCTTGAGATCGTGGATCAGTTCCGCGAGGTCCTCGATCGAGTAGATGTCATGGTGCGGCGGCGGCGAGATCAGGCCGACGCCGGGCGTGGAATGGCGGACCTTGGCGATCCACGGGTACACCTTGGCGCCGGGCAACTGACCGCCTTCGCCAGGCTTGGCGCCCTGGGCCATCTTGATCTGCAACTCGTGCGCCTTGGTGAGGTAGAGGCTCGTGACGCCGAAGCGGCCCGAGGCGACCTGCTTGATCGCCGAATTCTTGGAATCGCCGAGGTCATTGGACCAGGTGTAGCGCTCCGGGTCCTCGCCGCCCTCGCCGGTGTTGGACTTCCCGCCCACGCGGTTCATGGCGATGGCCAGGGTCTCGTGGGCTTCCTGGCTGATGGAGCCGTAACTCATCGCACCCGACTTGAAGCGCTTC
>JBBQIU010000805.1:0-2338 GCA_038325245.1 Verrucomicrobiota bacterium | reverse complement strand
AAAGACCCTCGTTTCGCTGCTCGCCCCGGCGTTGATCCTCGTGGTGGGGGCGATTGTGGGGTTCATGGTGATCGCGCTGTTGCTGCCGATCTTCAAGATGAGCCGGGCCATTCATTGATTTCAGATTTCAAAGGGACAATTCCCGACCCATCGATGCAGAACCCAACGACGACATGAAGACACCCGCCTTCCACCGCAGACGCACCGGCTTCACCCTGATCGAGATCATGGTTGTCGTGGTGATCCTGGGAATCCTCGCGGCGACGATCGTGCCGCAGTTCATCGGCATGACCCACGATGCGAAAGTGAGTGCCGCGAAGTCTCAAATCTCCGAGATCGAAAGCGCACTGGAGCGGTTGGCGATTCACCTGGACCGCTACCCGTCGTCGGACGAGGGCCTCCGCCTCCTCGTGGACGCTCCCCCTGGCGACGATAAGAAGTGGAGGGGCCCGTATCTGAAGCAGATCCGGAACGATCCTTGGGGCAATCCCTACCAGTACCGCGCGCCGGGCGTGCGGCATGTGAACAGCTTCGACGTCTGGTCGCGTGGGGCGGACAACGCCGACGGCGGAGAGGGTCCGAACGAGGACATCGGCAACTGGTGATCGGTGGGTGGGATCGGATCGCGGACGTCGGGCAGGAGCGAATTGAATGAGGGTCCAATCACCTTCAACCACGGACCGGGGATCAGCGGGCTTCACGCTGATCGAGCTCGTTGTCGTGATGGTCCTGATGGGGGTGATGGCGGTGATGATCATTCCCGAGATGCGCGGCACGCATGGCGATGCGGTCCTGCGGTCGGGGGGGCGTGAACTGGCAAACGTCTGCGCGATCGCAGCGAGCCGGGCGGTGAGCTTCAACCAGACGCATCGGGTGAACATCGACCCCGGCACACGCCGCTTCCGAGTGGAGAAGCGGATGCGGTCGGCGGGCACGGAACCCTTGTTCGAACCGGTGCGGGATGTGGCGGGGTGCGAGGGCGAACTCCACAGCCGGGTCTCGGTTCGGATCCGGTCGGCAGAAGAACCCGGCGGAATGGGCGAACGCGACGAGCGCAACGTCGAAGCGGCATCGGGCATGCCCGGAACCGGGTTGGGGAACGAAGAGGCGTCGGGGCAGGCGCCAGGACAAGACGAGGAACGGACGCCGTCCCAGGCGGTGACGTTTTACACGGACGGGACGGCCGACCGGCGGGAGATCGTGCTGACGGACGCGGAAGGGTTCGGGTTGATTTTGCGGATCAATCCGGTGACCGCCCGTGTGCGCGTTCTGGACATGCCAAGAAAATGAACGCCGGCGTCTCCAAGTCCGAATCCGCTTTTTCGCTGATCGAAGTGATGTGCGCGATTCTGATTCTTGGGGTGGGAGTGGCGGGCCTGACCGAGGGCATCGCGACGGCGCTGAAGTCGTCGCGGGAATCGCAATTGCTGGCGGCGGCGGTGCTTGAGGCGGAAGCAGTGATTGAGTTGCTGCGGGCGGACGGATACATCGCGGAGGGTTCGAAGGAGGGGGAGTGCAGCCCGGCGCTGCGTCCACATCGGTGGCGGCGGACGGTGTCGCGGACGGACCTCGAGGGGTTGCACGACGTGGAGGTTTGGGTGGAGGACGGCCGGACGGGGAAGGTGATCTGTGAATTGCGCACGCTTGTGTTCGAGGCGCCAACGAGCACGCCGGCGGCGGGGACCGGCGCGGGCACGGAGGCGGAGATTCGGCGGAGGGAAAGGGAGCGACAACGTTGATGCGACTGCCGCCGCCCATTCCGCGGAGCCGGGAGGCCGGGTTCACGCTGATCGAACTGACGATCGGCGCTGCGCTGATGGCGTTGATTCTGGGGACGGCGTACGCGTGCCTGAATTCCGGGCTGGCGGCGCGGCGGTTGCTTGAGCCGAGGCTCGATGCGGTGCAGGGCGCCCGCGTAGCTCTGGCGATGATGACCGCGGATCTGCGCGCCGTCTGTCCGCTGTCGAAGAAGGATGATTTCGTGGGGATTGACCGCGAGGCGGGGGGGATCGAGGCGGACAACATGAATTTTGGGACCATGAACCACACCCCGAGGCGGACGGGGGAAGGAGACTTTTGCCAGACGAGTTACTACGTCGGTCGGGATGAGGAGACGGGGGAGTGGATCCTGTGGCGTCGGCGGAATCCGCGGATCGGGCTGGATGCCTTTGAGGGGGGAAGCCGGGAGGAGATCGTGCGTGGTGTGCGGCAGTTGAAGTTCGACTACTACGACGGCTTTGACTGGTACGACACGTGGGGGGACGTGGACGGAACCGGGAAGCAGGAAACGTCGCTGCGACTGCAACCCAACCTGTCCGGGATACCGGTCGCCGTGCGC
>JBBQIU010000804.1:0-2342 GCA_038325245.1 Verrucomicrobiota bacterium | reverse complement strand
ATTCTGTGTGGTGTGGAAACGAGCACCGAACGGTGAGGTCGCCCGCGATATCCTGATGCCAAAGTTCCCCCCGGAATTCCTTCGCGTTCTTGGCGTCTTCGCGCGAGGCCCCTTGATCGCAACGGAATCGTTACGGCTTAGAGCCTGACTGAAAAGTCAGTGGGTTCCTGTTTTCGAGGTAAGGGCCGTATGGCGGGCGCGAGGAGGGAGGATCCCCCCTAGTGGTCTCCGACCGACGAGCAACGAAGCCAGACAGCCCTTTCCTCGAAAACCCTTCGGGCGGCGGTTCTTTTGGACTCGCCCTTCGTTGGCTCGTCCGTCACAGCCCGCTGCGGGGATGCTCCGGCCTCGCCACCTCGGGCGCGCCCAAAATCCCTCGCCGCAGGACCCCACTCACTTTTCAGACAGGCTCTTAGAGCGATGACCGGGCGGGGTACGGCTGCGGGCGGGTCATCGAACCCAGTAACCGATGAGCAGGCTTAGATGGATCAGGGCGATGCCGCCGGCGGCCAGTCGGAATGAGGCCTTCGCGGTCTTGTGACGAAACAGCAGCATCGCCAGGAGGAGGCCCGGAGAGCCTCCAATCAGAGCCAGCCCAAGCAGGCGCACTTCCGGGATGCGCCACCTCCCTGATCGGGCGCGGAACTTATCCAGGGCGGTGGCCGCAAATGTCACGGCACTCATCAGGGCGATCCAGATCCAGATCAGGAGCATGGTCCGGGGGACGTTAGAAACCCGATGCGGTCGGAGCGAGTTTCGTCCCAACAGGCTGACCGGGCGGGCGCCTCTCCCCGGTTCACCTCACCCCGTGAAACATCCTGATCCCGCCGCTTTGACCCCTTATTCCCACGACGAAGCCTCCGTAAGGCGGAGTGAAACGTCCTCAGCTTCGATGGTTCAGGGCCGGGGCAGGAGCTTTGGCTGCGCCTTTTCCCACTCCTCGCGCGTCACGGTCTTCCGCTCCTGAAGCTGGACGAAGGTTCCCTTCTTGTTTCCAACGACGAGATCCGGCAGGCCGTCCTTGTTGACGTCGCCGACCACCAGTTGGGTGCCGACCCCGGAGTTGTCGTCAATCCGGTAGGGGACGAAGTCGATGGACTTGTTGGGGCCGCGGACAAGGCGGAACCAATAGGCCACGGCGGCCTGGTTGCGATCGGGATCGCCGGTGCGGCCGTGGGACCAGAACCGTTTGCCGGTGACGATGTCCTTAAGGCCGTCGCCGTCCATGTCGACGAGTTCGATGGCGTGGAGTTCCGAGAACTTGACCCCGTAACGGTTCTCGGAGGGTTCCTTGTTCATGAGGATATGCTCGACGAAACGGATGTTGGAGCCGTCGCGCTGCTGTTCGAACCAGGCGAGGCCGAGGCGTGGGCGGTGAGGGCGGTGATGACGTCATTGAGGCCATCGCCATTGACGTCGTAGGCGTACATCTGGGAACCGCCGAGGCCGAACGGGGCGGGGTGGAAAGCCCATTCCGGGTCACCGGCGAGCGAGGAAGGTTGTTCCCACCAGCCATCCTTTTCGAGCAGGTCGAGGCGGCCGTCGCCGTTGACGTCCCCGAGCCCCATGCCGTGCGTGAAATTCCCGTATTTCTTGTTCGGCGTGATCCGGTGCCAGGTCCACGGCTTGGTGGGATCGCTCCAGTCCGGCGTGGCGTATCCGTAAGCGCCCTGGGTGATGCAGACGAGTTCGGGTTTTCCATCACCATTGAGGTCCGCGAAGGTGGGCGATTCGTTGTCGGTCTGGGTGAAGACGACGTGTCGCGGCCAGTGTTGGCCGGACGATTTCGGGTTTTCGAACCAGGCCGTTTCCTTGCCGGGGAATCCGATGATGAGCACATCGGGCCAGCCGTCATTGTTGAAGTCGCGGGGGAACGCGAAAAAATTGTCGGAGTACGTGTTGGCCACGCCGAGGGCGCCTTCGAATCCGGGGACGGTGACCGTGGTGAAGGGGCCGAGCTTGAGTTGGAAGGTCGCCTTGGGAGGGTAGATTTCGTGGCGATTGGTGAAACCCGGGCCCTGGTACCACCACGGGCCGGAGACAATGTCGTTGTGCCCGTCACGGTCGAAGTCGGCAAAGCTCGCGCCTTCGCTCCAGAACTGGTCGTTCAGTTGGATTCGGCGGAAGGAGAGGAGGACTGGGTCGGCGGCCTGGGCGGCGGCGGCGCCGAGAAGAAGGAGCGGGAGCAGTCGCCTGGCGACGAAGCAGGGGATCATGGGGAGGAACGCTTTCCAAGGAATGGACACGTGTTCATACCATGAACCTCGCGATGGAGGGCGCCGCTCCGTCGGCGCCGAAGATTGGGCTGGGGCTAGAGTTAAACAGGTTCCGACGGATCGGAA
>JBBQIU010000803.1:0-2345 GCA_038325245.1 Verrucomicrobiota bacterium | reverse complement strand
CAGTTCGAGAACCATGGGGATCAGAACGTTGTTACAGACGTAATAGCACCACCCATGGCCCGCTCGATCAAGACATCGCCCTCAGCCCGGGGCGGCGCGATCAGGGGCGATGGAAACGCACTGGATGCAGGGGTCGCGGTTGGATTTGGGCCCTTTGCTTTTAAAACCTCCGGAGCCCAAACCCATCGCTCGATCGGCCCTGCCGCCAAATTTGTCCCCCCCCCTCCCTCGCACGGTCGCCGCCTCCGACTACTTCCGCAGGGACCACAAATTGCCCGTCCCTTTATTTGTCCCGTTCCTTTTTTGTTCGTCCCCCCGTCCCTTTGTTCGTCCCGTTTACGCCGTCCTCCGGCTGCGATCTCTGGAACCGCTTGAGTTGAGACGAAGCCGCGTCACGATCCAGCACGAATGAAGTCGCCGGTCCCACCCCCCATCTCCCCCGTGTCCGCCGCTTTCGTTTTCCTTGTGGCGTTGTTGTCCGTCGCCCTTCTCGTCTCCTCCACTGCATGCCCCGCTAATCCACTCCCTGCCTACTCCGTGGCGGAAGCCGGGTCCTTCGAACTTCATCCCGACCTGGAAATGACCCTGTTCGCCCGGGAACCCGACGTGATTGACCCCGTGGCGCTGACCTTCGATGAACTTGGACGGGCCTACGTGGTGGAGATGCGCGACTATCCCTACGGTTTCGGTTCAGGCCGTCAACCGGGCGGAACCATCCGCCTGCTCGAGGACGACAATGGTGACGGTCGTGCGGATCGAAGCCGCCTTTTCAGCGAGGGCCTGAGTTATCCCACCTCCGTCGCCGCCTGGGATGGGGGCATTCTTGTCATGGCACCGCCGGAGATTCTGTTCCTCAAGGACACCGACGGCGACGGGAAGGCAGATCAACGCGATGTGATCTTCCGCGGGCTCAGACTCGGCGTGACGGACAGCAATGCGAATGGCCTGCGTTGGGCCCTCGACAATTGGCTGCATGCGGTCAACGGCGGAAACGGCGGAACCCTTGTCTCTCCCCAATCCGGCAGGGACCCTGTCCGGCTTGGCGATCGGGACTTTCGCTTTCGGCCCCCTACTGGCGCCGTCGAATTGACCGCGCACACGGGCGGCGGTTTCGGCCTGGTTTTCGATGACGGGGGACGAAGCTTCACACCCCACAACATCAATCACATGCAACAGCGGGTGGCCGACGCCGACGCCTTCAATCGGTTCCCTGGACTGCCCGCGGTCGAAACGACCCACAGCATCTCGGACCATGGCGACATGGCGCGAATCTTCGCCGTTTCAACGGCCGTCACCCGTCCCAACCACCCCGAACAGGCCGGGTTCTTCTCGGCCGCCGGCAGCGTGGGATACCTCGGTCATCGGGGTTGGCCGGGTGATCTTCCGGGGTCGGTCCTCGTCTGCGATGTCGTCGGAAACCTGGTTCACCGAGACCTTCTCCTGCCCAACGGGCCGATTCTTCGAGCGTCCCGTCCACCTTCCGAACAAACCCGTGAGTTCTTCGCCAGCCGGGATTCCAACTTCCGTCCGACCGGCGTCGAGATGGGACCCGACGGCGCTTTGTACCTGCTCGACATGCAAAGGAATGTCATCGAGCACCCGGACTACATTCCGAAGAAGCTCCTGGAGAAGCTGGACCTCCGGGCGGGTTCGGATCGCGGACGCATCTACCGGATCGCTCCCCGGGGCTGGTCCCAACGGCGTGAATTGCCCGGGAATGGCTCCCCGTCAGAACTCGTCGGATTCCTTTCTTCATCCAACCAATGGACCCGCTCGACCGCTCAACGCCTGTTGGTCACCCGGAACGAGCGCTCCGTTCTGCCCGAACTTCAGCGCCTGGCGTCCGGTCCGGACCCTCTCGGTCGTCTCCATGCGCTGTGGGCCCTCGAGGGTTTGGACGCGCTTCCGGAATCCATACTGCTCAAGGCTTTGAGCGACCCGCATCCCGACATCCGAGCCAGTGTGCTCCCGCTTGGGTCCGAAAGATTTCCCACCTCCGCCTCTGTTCACCAGGCTGTGATCCAGCGCGTTTCCGACGACGCCCCGGCCGTTCGCTTCGCCGCTCTCCAGACCCTGGGAGGCTTCTCCAATCGCCCCCCGCTTCAGCCGATTCTCGATGCACTTTGGCGCGATCGTGAGGAACCGTGGATCCGCCGCGCCGCGCTCGCAACCCTGGCGTTGGGCGAAGAACGCCCCGCGCTGGCGATCCTGATGAGTCAGTCGGCCACCCGTTCCGCGCAGGAGGGCGGTGGATTGGATGTCGTCCGCGAACTGGCCGCCCTGGCGGGCGCCCGGACGTCTCCCTCGGACGGACCCCAGCTCGTCGAACCCCTGATCCTCGCCCT
>JBBQIU010000802.1:0-2347 GCA_038325245.1 Verrucomicrobiota bacterium | reverse complement strand
TCGGCACCGGCTATTCCTATTTGCAGGAATACCTCCCCCATGTGGCGCAGGCGGTCGTCCGCGAAGGATGGGTCGATTTCATCGGGCTGGGAAGAATGGTGCTGAGCTACCCCGAACTTCCCGCCGACGTCCTGCACAAGGGGGCGCTCACCCCGCGACTCATCTGCCGCACATTCAGCGACTGCACCACCGCGCCCCGCAACGGATTGCCCAGCGGTTGCTACCCCCTCGACGACGCCTACAAGTCACGTCCTGAGGCGAAGCAACTGCGCGAGATCAAGCGCGGGACGGGTCCGGCCTGAGAGCCTGTCTGAGCTTTGGAAGCGGCTCCCACCCGCCCTATGAGTGCCCCCGTATCCCGCCAACGCTCCGACTACATGCATTGGACCAAGACCCGCCAGGCGGCCCGGTTCAATCTCGCGGTCTCCGGTGTCCCCGGAATCTCACTCGGCGAACTCCCCGGCGCCCTGGACGACATCGAGATCAACGGCGCGAGCACGTACGGCTGGCCCCCGCTTCAGGAAGCCCTGGCTCACTATCTCCAAGTGGGCGCCGACTGCATCGTCTACGCCGCCGGCACCTCCATGGCCAACCACCTTGCCATGGCCGTTTGTTTGCAACCCGGCGACGAAGTCCTGATTGAGCACCCCACGTATGAGCCCATCCTGAGCACCGCGGCCTACCTCCGCGCCACCATCCGCCGCTTTCCACGCCGGCCGGAAAACCAGTTCGGCTTGGACCCATCGGACGTCCGCGCCGCTGCGACGCCCCACACGCGACTGATCGTCCTTACCAATCTCCACAACCCCTCCAGCGTCCGCATCCCTGACGCCGCGCTACTCGAGATCGCGAATCTGGCCGAGGGCCTGGGCGCCTACGTTCTCGTGGATGAAGTCTACCTCGATGCCGCGTCCGAACCGCCGCCCCTCACCTCCCACCGCCTCCATGACCACATTCTCGTCACGAGCAGCCTGACCAAGGTTTACGGGCTCAGCGGACTCCGATGCGGCTGGGTCGTCGCCAATCCCGCCCTGACCGAGCGCATGTGGCGACTGAACGATCTATTCGGCGTGATCCCCTCCCACCCGGCCGAACGCATCAGTGTCATCGCCCTGCGCCAACTCCCCGCCCTGCGCGCCCGCGCGCGCCACATCCTCGATTCCAATCGCGAGGCGTGGAACGTTTTCCTCGCCGGGCGCTCCGACCTGGAAGGCCAACCCCTCGAGTTCGGTACCGTAGCGTTCCCGCGGTTGAAACACGGCAGCGTCGAAGAACTTTGCTCCACGCTGCGTGAAAACCACGAAACCACCGTGGTCCCCGGCCGATTCTTCGAAATGCCAGATCACTTCCGCGTCGGAGTCTCTGCCCGAATGGACGCGTTCCCGGAAGGTCTCCGGCGTCTCGGGCTCGCCCTGGACGTTCTGCGAGGGTAAGCGCGTGATGCGCGAACCCGCGGGTGACGTCATCAAACCCCGTCGGAAAAAAAAAGGGGGCCCGGCCCAGTCCCACCTACCCCCCATGCCCGGCCTTGTCGAAGCGTTCCTTTTGCATGGAACGTGGCCGGCGCGCCTACTTTTTCTTGGCCACGACCTTCTTGTCCGCGATCGCCTGCTGCTTCTTCTTGTCGTCGCCTGCTGCTTTGACCTGCTTCTGCTTGCTTTGCTTATTGACGGATTTCGGAGATTTGTCGCCCATAGTGCTTGAGTAGGTTTGGTTAGTGACTCAGACACCGGGACGGTACGCAGGTTCTTATTCAACTGGCAATGCCTACAAGGTGCGATGGCGGCCCTTTACTCGAAAACAGGACCCCACTGACTTTTCAGACAGCCTCCGAGCGGATGCGGACCCGAAAACCCGCGGCCATGCCATCCTCCACCTTTGCCGGACGGATCTCGGCTTCCAGATTGTGGCGGGACAGAATTGAGACAGGATGCAGCCTGTGCGGCAGGTGGATCCCGGCGCGCCTCGTACCTGACCCGTCAGATCAAGGGAAATGACCACTCCTACTTCCATCCCGCCCTGGTGGCTCCTTCCGCCGATGGTGCTCGCTTTCATGGCAATCGCCGGGCTGGCCTTCGGGTTCACCCCTGAAACAGAACGAAACGGCCTGCTCGTTGTCCTCCTCGCCGTCGCCTTGAGCCTGTCCCTGACTCTTTCGCTCTTCCTCTGGAGACTCGGCCGCGACGCTTCCGGGCGCTTGCGCCAGCGTGCGGAAGCGCCCCCTTCATCCTCGGAGCCCGCCCCACCACCCAACCTCGCGATCCGCCCCTCCCTCCCGGCAGAGAATCAACTAGAGGTGACCCTCAAGGAACTGGTTGAAGTGAAAGCGGCCCTTGATGAGCACGCC
>JBBQIU010000801.1:0-2353 GCA_038325245.1 Verrucomicrobiota bacterium | reverse complement strand
ACCCAACGTTCACGCGGGCGCCGGGCGACGCGATGGAGGATGCGTTCGCGGCAAGGAGGGTGCCGGCGGATGTCTCCAGCTCCGCGGTGGTTCCGTTTCTGGACTTCACCGTGCCGGCAAGCCAATTGGCCTCGCCGATGAAGTCCGCTACGAACCTATTGGCAGGCGTCCGGTAGACGTCGCGGGGCCGGCCGATTTGTTCGATCACGCCATCGCGGAGGACGGCCATGCGATCCGCCATCGAAAGGGCCTCCTTTTGATCGTGCGTGACGTAAAGGGTAGTGACGCGGGTCTGCTCGTGGATGCGGCGGATTTCGTCGCGCATCTCGAGGCGAAGGCGCGCGTCGAGATTGGAGAGGGGTTCGTCGAGGAGCAGCACGTCCGGGCGGATGACCAGGGCCCGGGCGAGAGCGACGCGTTGTTGCTGGCCGCCGGAAAGTTGATTGGGTGAGCGGTCGGCGTAGGGCTCCATCTGGACGATCCGAAGGGCCTCGGCAATGCGTTGGCGCTTTTCCGGGGCGGAGATGGAGCG
The DNA here is from genome assembly GCA_038325245.1 of Verrucomicrobiota bacterium. Lineage (GTDB taxonomy): Bacteria > Verrucomicrobiota > Verrucomicrobiia > Limisphaerales > CAIMTB01 > CAIMTB01. Next base: position 1,821 of record JBBQIU010000801.1, on the reverse strand, counting down.
GACGTCGAGTCCGTAGGCGACGTTTTCGCCGACGGTCAGATGCGGCCAGAGGGCGTAATTCTGGAAGACCATGCCCGTGTTGCGACGGTGGGGTTCGACGCCGTTCATCCGGCGGTCTCCGAACCAAAGTTCGCCCTCGTCCGGCTGATAGAATCCCGCGATGAGGCGCAGGAGGGTGGTCTTGCCGCAGCCGGAGGGCCCGAGGAGGAAGAAGAACTCGCGGTCTTCGACATCGAGACTGATGCCGCGCAAGACCGGGGTCGTCCCGAATCGCTTTCCGAGCTGATGGATCCGGAGGCGCATGGCGTGGGGAAAATTCCCGACCCGGCTTCAAAGCTCAAGCGCGGGGGCCCTGGCGAGGCGGCGGTATTTTTGTTGGGCCCAGATTTGCCAGGCCGTCTTTTTTTCATTCCGCAACGCCGGATCGCGCCAGCCGGGGCCGGAGAGTTCCATGGCTTCGGCCTCGGTGACGGGGGGGCGGCCAAGCTCGTGGACATCAGCAGGGCGGAGGCCACGATTGATGACGGCCTGCCAGGCGGCTTTGAGATCGTCGTGGACGTCCACGAAAGTGGCGCCTGCGAGGCTGGCGACCACGCCCCTCCGCTGTTGGGCGAGGCGGGCGTCGTAGCGGAAACCCGGGGGCAGGTCGAATGGGGACGGGCCGATGTTGCTCACGTCGCGGTAGGTCTCGTACAGGCCGGGGCGGACCGGCATTCGTTCGATGGAATGCCGGGCGGGGCCTTCGGGATGACCGCGGGGAAGGATCCAAAGCTTCTGGCCGGCATCCGAGAGCACGTATTCCAGGAAGCGTCGGGCCGTTTCCCGATGAGGCGCTCCGCGCAGAATGGCGATGCCGTCGGGGTTGACGGCGGCGAAGTCGACTGGAAGCACGAAGGTGAGATTGGTTTTTCCCGCGGCGGCGATCTGCGTGAAGGCGTAGAAGTCGATGGCGAGGGCGTAGGCGGTTTCGCCGACGGCTGCATCCTTGGCGGTTGTCGACGAGATCCGATCGAATCGACGGGTATTTCCGGCGAGGCGGGCGAGCAGGCCCCAGCCCTCGTCCCAACCGCGGGCCTGAAGAAACGACTCGAACATCACGAGCATCGTGCCACTGCCGCGCGGGTCCCCGGCGCCGACCCACCCCTTCAACTCGGGACGCGCGAGATCCTCCCAGCGACGCACGGCGGGCAGTCGGGCCAGATTCTGAACCCGCAAATTTTGAAGGATTCCGAAACTGGAGATCGCCGCGCCGTACCACGCGAAGTCCGGCGCCCGCAATTCAATGCCGGCGACGTCCGGGGCGAGCCCTTCAAGGATCGCGGCCGGGACGCGGAAGGGGTCGATGAGCTGTTTGTCAGCCAGTTCGTAGTACGGTTCCTGGCCGCCGCCGAAGAAGACGTCGATGCCGATGCCGTCGGGTTTCCGGGTGAACTCCGACTGGACAAAGCGGATCGCATCCGAGGAACCCCCGACGATGCGCCAGTCGATGTCGACGGGAGTTCCGTGGGAGGCGGCGTGCCAGGAGGAGAAGCCGCGTTCGAATTCCTCACGGATGGCGTCGTTGTGGGGGGAGAGGATGACGAGCGTGTCGTCGCCGAATGCGGGGGTTGGCACGCCGCAGGCGGCCCAAGCGGTGGCGGCGAGGGCGGCGACAAGTCGGAACCGGGTCCGCATGGGTGTTGACGTTAGGGACCGGCAATGCGGGGTGGCAATGGTTGAGAGCCTGTCTGAAAACAGGACCCCACTGACTTTTCAGACAGGCTCTGAGAGCCTGGAATCGCTGTGCTAATCCGGGTCGTGCCTGTGATTGATGACAGGGCC
>JBBQIU010000800.1:0-2354 GCA_038325245.1 Verrucomicrobiota bacterium | reverse complement strand
CAACGGGCTTCGTCAGGTGGGCACTGAAGCCGACGACCGTGTTCTGCGGACGATCGGCGTCGGTTCCGTATCCGCTCAACGCGATGCCGGGGATCCCGTACAACTCCCGGACCTTCTCCATGAGTTCCCGTCCGCTTCCGTCCGGAAGTCCAACGTCACTGATAAGCAGATCGAACCGCGCCTGTCTGAGGAGGGCCAGGGCCTCGCTTACCCGGGTTGCGGCGGAGACGACGTAACCCCGTTTCGTGAGTAATCGGACCATGGCATGCGCGGTGAACTCGTGGTCCTCAACCACCAGGAGATGAAGCGAACGGTGTGGAGCGGCGGAGACGGGGGTGAAGCTCGCGGCGGCGAGGGGGAGTTTGGAGAGGGGTAGTTCGACGATGAAGGTCGCTCCCCGACCGGGCCCGTCACTGTGCGCGAGGAGGGTCCCGCCGTGGAGGCTCACGAGTCCCTTCGAGATGGCAAGGCCGAGCCCGAGGCCCCCGAACCGGTTGCCAGTGGACGGGTCCCCCTGCTCAAAGGCGTTGAAAACCTTTTCAAGATGACGCGGCTCGATCCCGATTCCGTTGTCCTGAACCGTGATGCGCAAGCGTCCCGGCGGTTCACACTCCGCTGTCAGCCGCACCCAACCGCCCGCGGGGGTGAACTTCACCGCATTCTTCAGGACATTCCACACGACCTGTTGGAGACGCGCCGCATCGCCATCCACCGGACAGGGGCCCGGGGTCGCGGTCACTTCCAAGCTCACCCCTTTGGTCCGCGCCTCGGCCTCGACGATCGCAACCGCACGACGGATCAACTCGATCGCGTCAACCACGGTGCGTTGAAGGATCAGTTTGCCATGCACGATGCGGGTGGAGTCGAGCAGGTCGTCGATTAGGCGCGCCTCGAGTTCGACGTTCCTCCGCACCAGCGTCAGTTGCTCACGAACGTCGTGGCTGAGAGACGGATCGCCTTCCAGGTCCGCCACGGTCATCAGAACCGGATTCAAGGGCGTGCGCAGCTCATGACTGAGGACGGCCATGAATCGATCCTTGGCCGCGTTCGCCTGGCGGAGCTCCTCGTAGAGGCGCGAATGCTCCGCGGCCGTCCCAACGCGGTCGGCTAGATCCGCCGCGAACGCCAGATCGGCGTTGGTGAAGTAGCGGCCCGAAGCCCCCATGACGAGCGCCATCCCGCCCAGGACCCGGCGGTTCGCGCGCAAAGGAACCAGCATGGCGGACTTCAGGCCGAGGCCTCGAAGGACGTCGAGATGCCCGGGGTCGCGGGCCAGCGCCACGAGGGTTTCCTCAGGCCACTCGGCGTGGAATTGAGCTTCCCCGGACTGAATGACCGACGTGATCCCAGGGGGCAGTTCGGCGGGGTCGGGGTAGGAGTCGCTCAGGCGCGCGGCGAGGGCCACCTTGTCGGGATCGGTGTGGGCCAGGACGATGGACCGGATCGCTCCCTTGGCATCGACCAGGTAGACGGCACACCAATCCGCAACCGTCGGAACCGCGGCTCGGGCGACCTGGGACAGGGAATCCTCGAACTGCAGGGTGGAGGCAAGGGTGCGGCTTGCCTCCGCAAGGAACCGGGCCCGGTTCTCGGCTGCCTCGGCTTTGACCCGGGCGGCCTGTTCAAGGTAGAGAAGACGTTCCCGATCGTCCTCGACCTTCCGGCGCTGCGTGATGTCCAGAATGACGGCGAGGAATACGGATTCTCCCGTGTGCTTGACACACTGGAGGTGCACCTCGACCTCGTAGAAACTACCGTTGGCCCTGCGATGAACGGTTTGGAAGACAAGCTTCTCGCTCCGTTCCTGGAGTAGAGGCCGTACCAGATCGCGAAACGCTGCTTCGGTAAATTGAAGTTTCAGGTCGAGCGGCGTCATTTGACGCATCTGATCCATCGTATACCCGATGTTTCTCAAGGACGCCTGGTTGGCGTAGATGAAGTGAAGGTCCGAGGTGTCGAAGATATAGATCTCATTGACGCTCTTCTCCAGGACACTGGTCAGCCAGGACCTATCGGCGTCGGCCTGTTTCCGGAGCGTGATGTCACGCGCTATCTTGGACGCACCGATGATCGCGCCACTTCCATCCTTGATGGGTGAAACCGTGAGGGAAACGCTCAGTCGCGTTCCATCCTTCCTGATCCGCACGGTCTCGTACGGCGTGACCACCTCGCCCCTCGCAATGCGCGCGAGAATCTCGGATTCCTCGCCGGCGCGCTCCGGCGGAACGAGCAGGTTCACGGGCTTGCCCACAATCTCATCGGCCTCATAGCCGAACATCCGTTTCGCGCCGATGTTCCAGTTGGTGACAACGCCTTCCAGGGTCTTGGCGACAATCGCGTCATCGGAAAACTCC
>JBBQIU010000799.1:0-2357 GCA_038325245.1 Verrucomicrobiota bacterium | reverse complement strand
GAGGTTTCGGTCCCTGTGCGCCTCGCCTTTCTCGAGGGCCTCACCGCCGGTCTCCAGCGCGCCAATTCGCGGCCCACTCTCCCCGAACCCGGCATCGCCGTGCTTCGCGCGACCATGGAGGGCGGCGCCTCGAATCCGCCTCTCCTGGCCGCCGCATGGCGACTCGCCCGCCTTTTCGGGATACCGGATGGGGCCGGTCAAAGACAGGCCCTTGCCGCAGCCACCGGCCGGGTCCGTGATGCCTCCACGCCACTCGTTCAACGGATCGAGTCGCTGCGCCTCATCGATCTTGCGGAGTTCTCCGAATCCGGTGCGGTGCTCTTCGCGCTCCTCGACGGGCGGGAACCCTTGCCGCTTCAACAGGCGGCGCTCGAACTCCTCCGGGCCCATCGGGAGCCGGGGGTGGGCGATGGCCTCGTCCGGGCATGGTCCTTGTTGTCCCCCTCCCTCCGGTCTCCCGTGGTCAATCTCCTCGTTTACCGCAGCGCCTTCCATCCCGCGCTGATGTCCGCGCTTGAAGCCGGCGCCCTTCACGTGGGCGAATTGAATCTGGACCTCGAACACCGTCGACAACTCCTGCGCCACGCCTCCCAGGAAATCCGGTCCCGCGCCGCCCATTTCATGAGCGACGAGGAGTATTCGAATCGAAACGCCGCCGTGGACGATTGGCTCTCCAGGCTTCCCGACACCGGCGTGGGTGCGCGCGGCCGCCCGCTTTTCGAGCGGATCTGCGCCCAATGCCATCGCGTCGGCGACCTGGGTTTCCAAGTGGGCCCCGATCTCACCGGAATGAGCCATCGCAGCGTCGAGGATCTTCTGTTCAACATCCTCGATCCGAACATGGCCATGAACCCAGCCTATGTGGCCTTCACCGCGGAAACCGACGATGGGGAGGCGGAATCGGGCATCCTGATCGCGGAAACTCCGGACGCGATCACGCTCATCCAGGCCGGGGAACGGAAAGTCACGGTGCCGCGTTCCCGGTTACAACGCCTGAGGTCCGACGGCAAATCCCTGATGCCGGAGGGTCTGGAGGCGGGTCTGTCCCCGGCGGATCTTCGCGATCTGATCGCGTTTCTCCAGGAATCGCCCTCCAGGAAGTGATGGACACCACCCTCCATCCACGCTCGATGGCCCGCTCGTTCCTCCTCGCGGTGCTCGGGCTCTTTGTGCTGGCAGCGGGGGCCGCCGACCGGGAATCCAACCGGGAACGGGAACGGGACTGGTTCAAACTCGTCTCTCCCAACTTCGAGTTGTACGGCAATGCGCGCGAGTCAGAGGCGAAACGCCTGCTGCGGGAATTGGAGACGTTCCGTCACGTCGTCTCACGGTTCCTCGGACTGACCAACGTCCAACGACGCCCCGCGCTGGTTTACCTTTTCCGTGACGACACCTCGTTCCAACCCTTCAAACCGCGTTACAACAACAAGCCCGCCACCGTCAGCGGCTTTCATGTGGAAGATCCCCTCGACTACGTCCTCGCCATCGGGCGGCAGGGCCGTGACTCGTCCACCATGCGGGTGCTCTTCCACGAATACACCCACCTTTTGACCTCCCGTCAGTTTCGCGATTCCCCGATCTGGGTTCACGAGGGCGTGGCCGAGGTGTTTTCGACCTTCGAGGCGGACAATGACCGGTTCAGTATCGGCGTGGCGCTGACGAACCACGTTTTCCACCTCCAACGCCAGGCCCCCATGCCCACGCTCAACCTCCTGGCCGTCACCCGGGAATCACGGGATTACAACGAGCAGGCCCGCGCCGGGCCCTTCTATGCCTCCTCATGGCTGTTGGCCCACCATCTTCTCTTCGCCCGACGCGGCTTCGAATCAAACGTGATCGCCCGCTACACTGCGGCGTGTTCCGCCACCACCAATCAACTGCTGGCTTTCCGATCCGCCTTCGGTCTCACCCCGAGGGAACTCGATTCCGCCTTGAGGGAATATGTCCGGGGCGGCTCCTACACGATGGTCCGCCAAACCTATCCCGAACTCGATCTGGGTCGCGCCCGCTCCGTCCCCCTCGCCCCTGGCGAATGGGACTATGCCCTCGGTCGCCTTCTCCAAATGACCCGTCAGGACGAAGGCGCCCACGAACGACTTCTCGCCGCCGCCCAACGAGCCCCTCAAGACCCCCGTGCGTTCGAGGCCCTCAGCCTGCTGGCCTGGCGTCGCGGCGATCGACCGTCGCTCAAAACCTATTCCGACCGCGCCCTCGACGCCGGCTCGGAAAACGGTTTCCTGCACTTCCTTTCCGCCGAGAACCAGTACCAGGACCTCGTGCGACGCCATGCAACGTCCGGCCCGGAGCCGACGCTGGCTGAACTGGAGGCCGGCCGAATGCGATGCGAACAGGCCCTT